>CACZGZ010000019.1 GCA_902780845.1 uncultured Eubacteriales bacterium | reverse complement strand
CTCGGCATCAGGGAAGGAGAATAAACATGAGAAAATTAAAGACTATGGACGGAAACGCCGCTGCCGCTCATGTTGCATATGCGTTCTCTGAGGTTGCAGCGATCTATCCCATCACTCCATCCTCACCTATGGCTGAAAACATGGACGACTGGGCTGCCCAGGACAGAGTAAATATCTTTGGTGAAAAAGTTAAGATCGTTGAGATGCAGTCCGAAGCAGGTGCTGCAGGTGCTGTTCACGGCGCTATCGCTGCCGGAGCTCTTACCTCCACCTTCACAGCTTCACAGGGTCTGCTCCTCATGATCCCCAACATGTACAAACTTGCCGGTGAGCAGACACCTACCGTATTCCACGTAGCTGCCCGCTGCGTTGCTACCCACGCTCTTAACATCTTCGGAGATCACTCCGACGTTATGGGCTGCCGTCAGACAGGATTCGGCATGATCGCATCCAACTCCGTACAGCAGGCTATGGACTTAGCAGCAGTTGCTCACCTTTCAGCAATCGCAGGTCACGTACCTATGCTCCACTTCTTCGACGGATTCAGAACATCCCACGAACAGCAGAAGATCGAAGTATGGGACTACGACGATCTGAAGGAAATGGTTGACTGGGACGCTCTCAAGGCATTCAAGGACAATGCTCTTCATCCCAATCATCCTCATACCATGGGTTCCGCAGAGCAGCCGGAAACATTCTTCCAGCACAGAGAAGCCTGCAACCAGGTATACCTCGACACTCCTGATCTCGTAAACGAGTACATGGAGAAAGTAAACGCTAAGATCGGCACCAACTACAAGCCTTTCAACTACTATGGAGCAGAAGATGCTACAGAAGTAATCGTTGCCATGGGTTCCATCTGCGAATGCGCAGAGGAAGTTATCGACTGGTTAACAGCTCAGGGCAAGAAGGTAGGTATCGTAGAAGTTCACCTTTACAGACCTTGGTCCACCAAGTATCTCCTCAACGTTCTTCCCAAGACAGTGAAGAAGATCGCTGTTCTCGACAGAACCAAGGAACCCGGCGGACTCGGCGAACCTCTTTTCCTCGATATCGTTGCCGCTCTCAGAGGAACAGAATTTGAGCAGTGCTTCATCGCAGGCGGACGTTACGGACTCGGTTCCAAGGACGTACAGCCCGGAGACGTACTTGCTGTTTACGAAAACCTTTGGAGTGATGAACCCAAGAAGGAATTCACTCTTTCCATCTTTGATGACGTTACCAATCTTTCCATCCATGGATCCTGCAATCCTGACGTTGCTCCTAAGGGAACCAAGGCCTGCAAGTTCTGGGGACTTGGTGCTGACGGTACAGTCGGTGCCAACAAGAACTCCGTTAAGATCATCGGCGACCATACTGACATGAAGGCTCAGGCTTACTTCCAGTATGACTCCAAGAAGTCCGGCGGTGTTACCATCTCCCACTTAAGATTCGGTGACAAGCCCATCAAATCAACTTACTACGTAAAGCAGGCTGACTTCGTTGCATGCCACAACTCAGCTTACCTTTACAAGTATGAAATGGTACAGGACGTTAAGCCCGGCGGATACTTCCTCCTGAACTGCGTATGGAACGACGAAGAACTCGAGGAACACCTTCCTAACAAGGTAAAGAGATACATCGCACAGAACGACGTTAAGTTCTACACCTGCGACGCTGTAACTCTCGCTAAGGAGATCGGTCTCGGCGCAAGACGTACCAACTCCATCCTTCAGGCTGCATTCTTCAAGCTGGCTGACATCATTCCTATCGACCAGGCTGAGCAGTACATGAAGGACGCTATCAAGAAGACCTATGGACGTAAGGGTCAGGACATCGTAGACATGAACTGCAAGGCAGTTGATGCAGGTCTCAACCACGTCCATAAGGTAGAGGTTCCCGAAGCATGGAAGGATCTTCCTGATGATCCCGCTCCGGAGAAGCTCGTAGGACGCGATCAGGTACACACAGACTTCCTGAACGACATCCTCATTCCTACCGGAAACCTTACAGCAGACAACGTACCCGTTTCCAAGTTCGTATCAACTGCAAACGGTATGATGCCTGCCGGAACAGCTGCATATGAGAAGCGCGGCATCGCAGCAGACCTTCCTCACTGGAATCCCAAGAACTGCATGCAGTGCAACTGGTGCTCCATCGTTTGTCCTCACGGCGTAGTTCGTCCTTTCGTACTTACAGCTGAAGAAGCAGCAGAAGTCAAGAACTACATGGGATGCGACGAAAACTGCAAGAGCATCAAGCCTATGAAGGGCGTTAAGGATAAGCAGTTCACACTCGGCTGGTCCCTTATGGACTGCACAGGCTGCGGATCCTGCTCAGAAGTATGTCCCGCAAGGAACAAGGCAATCGAAATGGCTCCCGCAGAGGACGACTTCATGCACAACTCACAGAAGAAGTTCGATTATCTGTATAAGAACATCGACGAAAAAGAAGTTCCTTTCAAGGACGACACCGTCAAGGGATCTCAGTTCAAGACTCCTCTTATGGAATTCTCAGGCGCTTGCCCTGGTTGCGGAGAATCCCCTTACGCTAAGCTGATCACACAGCTCTTCGGAGACAGAATGTTCATCGCAAACGCTACAGGATGCTCCTCCATCTGGGGTGCTTCCGCTCCTGCAACTCCTTATACAGTAAATAAGGAAGGCAGAGGTCCTGCATGGGCTAACTCCCTCTTCGAGGACAACGCTGAATTCGGTTTCGGTATGGCTACATCCATGAAGGCCAGAAGAAACGAAATGAAGTCAGCAGTTGAAAGATTCGCAGAAGCTCACCCCGACAAGTGGGAAGCAAAGGCATGGCTCGCCACAATGAACGACGCAGATAAGTGCAGACTCACAGGCGACAACCTCGTTAAGGCATGCGAAGGACTCGACGATGCAGACGCTAAGTACATCGTTGACAACCAGGATATGCTGATCAAGCCTTCAATGTGGATCTTCGGCGGAGACGGCTGGGCATATGATATCGGTTACGGCGGCGTTGACCACGTACTCGCTTCCGGTGAAAACGTAAACATCATGGTATTCGATACCGAGGTTTACTCCAACACAGGCGGACAGTCCTCCAAGGCTACTCCTATCGGTGCAGTTGCCAAGTTCGCAGCAGCCGGTAAGGAAGTAAAGAAGAAAGACCTTGCTCAGATCGCTATGGCTTACGGTTATGTATACGTAGCACAGATCGCTATGGGTGCTAACCCCGAGCAGACTGTAAAGGCTCTCAAGGAAGCTGAAGCTTACGACGGACCTTCCCTCATCATCGCATACGCTCCTTGTATCAACCACGGTGTAAAGGCCGGTATGAACAAGGCAATGCTCGAAATGAAGAAGGCTGTAAGATCCGGTTACTGGAACCTTCTTAGATTCGATCCTTCCAAGGCAGCTAACGGCGAGAATCCTCTCACTGTTGATTCTCACCAGCCTACAGAGTCCTACAGAGACTTCATCATGGGCGAAGTTCGTTACAACTCCCTGAAGCTCAACTTCCCTGAGAGAGCAGAAGACCTGTTCACCAAGGGTGAAGAATTCGCTAAGGAAAGATACGAGACCCTGAAGCATCGTCAGGACAGCTTTGAGAAATAAGGAAAGGAGGATGGATCACAAATGAAAAGATTTGAAGTAACTTGGAAAAGAAGACTCAATGACAACATGGTGTGGATGAAAATATACGCACCTCTGGTAGCAAAGCACGCTAAACCGGGACAGTTCATCATCCTTCGTACTGACGAATACGGCGAGAGGATCCCTCTTACCATGGCAGGACATAATTCAGAAGACGGCACCATCGACCTTATCTATGCAGCAGTTGGAAGAACCACCATGCTCATGGACCAGATCGAAGTAGGCGAATGTTTCGCTGACATCGTAGGCCCTCTCGGCAAGCCCACCCACATGGAGGGACTCAAGAGCGTCTGCGTAGTAGGCGGAGGTACAGGAAACGCTCTCGCTTATCCTCTTGCCTGCGGCATGAAGGATGCAGGCGTAGATACCTACATGGTAGAAGGCTTCAAGAACAAGGATCTGGTTATCCTTGAAGATGAATTAAAGGAACACTTAGGTGACGACCACGTATTCGTTGTTACCGACGACGGTTCCTACGGCGAAAAGGCTTTCACCACAGTCAAACTCGAAAACCTCATCAAGGAAGGATATCAGTTCGACGAGATCGTAGCAGTTGGTCCTCCCATCATGATGAAGTTCGTATGTGAGATCGCTGCTAAATACAACATCCCTTCCGTTGCTTCCCTTACCGCTTACATGATCGACGGTACCGGAATGTGCGGCGGCTGCAGATGCAAGATCGGCGGAGAAGACAAGTTCGTCTGCGTAGACGGACCTGAATTCGATGGTTCCTTAGTAGACTGGGATGACCTCATGAAGAGATCAAACTACTACAAAGAACAGGAAGCTTATGACAGAGCTCACGTTTGCAGATTAACAGGAGGTGTTCGTTACAATGATTAATTTAGTACATTCACAGAACCCTATGCCTGAACAGGCTCCTGACGTAAGAAACAAGAACTTCCTGGAAGTCTGCACAGGTTATACGGAAGAGCAGGCCATCAACGAGGCTATGAGATGCCTCAGATGCCGCAAGAAACCTTGCGTATCCGGATGCCCTGTAAACATCAAGATCCCTGATTTCATCGCAAAGGTTGCTGAAGGAGACTTCGAAGCAGCTTACGATATCATCTCAGAAGACAGCTCACTTCCCGCTATCTGCGGACGTGTATGTCCTCAGGAGAACCAGTGCCAGGGCAAGTGCGTACACGAAGTAAGAGGCGAATCCGTTGCTATCGGACGTCTTGAAAGATTCGTAGCAGACTGGCACGCTGCAAACTTCGGCGACGTAGAGGTAGCTCCCGTTGCATCCAACGGACACAAGGTAGCTATCATCGGTGCAGGCCCTGCAGGACTTGCATGCGCAGGAGATCTTATCAACAAGGGTTACGACGTAACAGTATTCGAAGCCCTTCACAAGACCGGCGGCGTACTCGTTTATGGTATTCCTCAGTTCCGTCTCCCCAAGGAGATCGTAGCTATGGAAGTTGCCAAGCTGGAAGCCAAGGGCGTTAAGTTCGTTACTGACGCTGTCGTCGGACGTGCATTCACAGTTGATGAACTCATGAAAGAAGAAGGCTTTGAGTCCGTATTCATCGGAACCGGCGCAGGTCTTCCTTCATTCATGAACATCCCCGGCGAGAACCTCATCGGAGTATGCTCCGCTAACGAGTACCTCACCAGGATCAACCTCATGAAAGCATATCGTCCTGAATATGACACACCTATCATGCACGGCGACAGGATCGCTGTTGTAGGAGGCGGTAACGTAGCAATGGACGCTGCAAGATGCGCTAAGCGTATGGGCGCTTCCGAAGTTACCATCATCTACAGAAGATCCATGGCAGAGCTTCCTGCAAGAGCAGAAGAAGTTCACCACGCTATGGAAGAGGGCATCATCTTCAAGCTTCTCAACAACCCTGTTGAGATCCACGGGGACGAGAACGGAAACGTAAGATCCATCGAATGCGTAGAGATGGAACTCGGCGAACCCGATGCTTCCGGAAGAAGAAGACCTATCGAGAAGAAGGGCTCCAACTTCGAGATCCCTGTTGACATGGTAATCATGTCCATCGGAACCAAGCTGAACACCCTGATCCTCGACACCACCGATCAGCTCGAAGCAAACGCTAAGGGCGGCATCGGAACTGATGATGACGCTGCTACAAACCGCGAAGGTATCTTCGCAGGCGGAGATGCTGTAACAGGAGCTGCTACAGTAATCAAGGCTATGGGAGCCGGAAAGGTTGCTGCTGCATCCATCGATCAGTATCTTGCTAAATAATTTTGCTATTACATTATGATAAAAGGCCTCTTTTATAAGAGGCCTTTTTGATTTGCGTCATCTGATCCTGCAATTTGGTTATTATAACAAAAAAATATTGATTATTTAATAAAAAAACACAATATTTTCATTGACATTTCTATCATTTTGATGTATATTTTTTTATCATAAATATGTTTGGCAGGTGCGATCTTCATATCCATTCAGGTTTCTCTCCTGTCGCCGGAAAGCACGATTTCTCTTTACTCCAAATGCACGGCGAGATATGAAGTTTGGATAATAATACCTTTCCACTATAAGTTTAACCGACTTACCTGACATCCAATCGACCTACTGCATCTGCCCAAACATTTGATCTGGCTATGTCAGTAAAAAAAGAACTGCCCTTTTGGACAGTTCTTTTGATTTATACCAGATCGGGTTTTTTGGCCTGCACAAGCTCGATGGCTTCCTTGCCGGTAAAGAATTCGATGTCTATGGCAGTCACGCCGCACTGTGCGCGCTCTATATCTATCTGCTTCACGATCTCCTCAGCGGAATGCACTCCTTTAACGAATTTAGTGGTGAGATCCACAAGCGCTTTATAGTACTCGTCCTCTTCATCCACGACTCTCGCCGTTCCGTAGCAGATGACGGATCTGAAGTTGGTGCTGTAGTTCTCAGGATCGTTCTGGTCCATATCCACCACACAGAAGGATACTTTCGGCCTCTCCATCATGTAATCCCATCTCATTCCTTTGTTGGCGCCGTGGAAGTATATCCTGTTGAGTTCCTCATTGTAATAATAGTTGATGGGAACGGCGTACGGAAAATCGTCATCCGCCATAATGGCCATTACGCCGTGAGTCCCTCTCTCCAGGATCTCAAGACAATCTTCCTTTGAAAGTAACTGTTTGAATCTGCGCATTTGTCTCATTGCTGTCTCTCCTTTTAACTTTACCTTGAGTGCAGTATCATATCCATCATATATTCATCGTTTTCTTCGTCGACATCGTGAATTATCTCGCCGTTTACCACGGTCATATCGCAGTACAGCCTGCTGAGTTCACCTGCGCGGCATTCCAGGGGATTTTCCGAGAATACCGCAAAATCAGCGTACTTGTCCTTTTCGATGGAGCCCAGTTTATCCTCCATTCCTATCATCTCAGCCGATCCGAGGGTCAGATGCTCTATCGCTTCTTCTATATCGGTGATCTCTCCCTCAAAATAGCTTCTGCCCATGGCGTCCGATCTCCAGGTGAGATATACCGTGTCGCTTGCGCTGAGTTCCGCTTCTTCCTCTTCAGTAAGGACCTCATCTGAAGCGATGATCACGATGTTTTTATATCCTTTGTTCCTGATGTGATCCACCGCTCTGTAGGCTTTCAGGAGGTCTTCCTCTCCCATGGCTTCTATATAGAAGCTGAAGCCTCTGTCGGCACATTCAGCCATGATCTCCTGAAGATCCGTCAACGGGAAGGCCTTCCCGTCTTCCTCGTCGAGCTTTATATAGAGGAATTCGTTTTTGATCATGTCCCCGAGTTCCGTGCACTTGGTGCGCCTCATATTCAGGACTTCCTTGACCAGTCTGGCAGGCACCGGCTGATTGATATAGAGAGTTCCGAAGAATCTGTGGCTGAGTTTCTCTTCCGTGTAGAGCTCGATCAGGCTGTTCAGGAACTCGTTTTCTATCTGATGAGGAGTTGCGATATCCATCACAGTTGTGAAGCCGCGGTCGGACAGTTTCTCAAGAGTTTCCTCGACCTTCGAATTGAACTCGCTGTTATCAACGTAGTATTCGGTCTCATCCTCCTCATACCCGTCGAATTCCTCTTCTTTCTCAGTATCCTCTTCTTCAGATACTTCAGGTTCCTCGTCTTCGGCAGCTTCCTCCTCATCGGAAGCCCACTCGTCTATTTCTCCGTCGTCTGCGTACTCGTAGACCGCAGCGTGATCCATGCTTGCGAAGATGTTCTTTTCTTCAGCTTCCTCAGCCTCCTGCTCTTCCTCTTCA
Source organism: uncultured Eubacteriales bacterium (assembly GCA_902780845.1). Taxonomy (GTDB): domain Bacteria; phylum Bacillota; class Clostridia; order Peptostreptococcales; family Anaerovoracaceae; genus RUG754. The sequence continues at coordinate 14,242 of CACZGZ010000019.1, read as the reverse complement.
TCGATCCCGTCAGAGCCGATCATCTTCATTACCGGGCTGTGATGTATATCTATAAATCCCGGAAGCATATATCTCTCTTCCAGATCGATGACTTCGGTATCGTCATCTATGATGCTGTCCATCTGATCATAGTTTCCCACCGCCATGACCTTGCCGTCAGATACGGCAACAGCCTCAGCCCATGGAAGGCCCGGATCCATCGTATATATATGTCCGTTATAAAAGACCTTGTCGGCACAAGCCGCCTTTTTCTTAAAAAAGCCAAAAGCCATGTATTACCTCCAAAAAAATTCTAAAAATATTCTACCACATTTTTTATGAATGTGTTATAATAAAATGTATTTTTGTTGGGATTATATCTGTCAATAAGGTCAGATATGGATCCTTCGTATAATTACATAAGGAGTTAGAAAATGCAGAGAAGAATTGGAACAATCTCAAGAGGACTCCGTGGTCCTATCGTAAAGGAAGGCGACGACTTAAGAAAGATCGTAGTAGATACCTTTATGGACTGTGTCAACAACGGAGAATTTGAAATCGGCAGAAAAGACGTGCTTGCTATCACAGAATCCATCTTGGCTCGTTCCGAAAAGAACTACGCCACCACAGAGCAGCTCGCTGCAGACGTAAGAAACAAACTGGGCGGAGAGACTGTAGGTGTAGTTTTCCCTATCCTTTCCAGAAACAGATTCGCTATCTGTCTTCGTGGAATCGCTAAAGGCTGCAAGAAGGTCGTTTTGATGCTTAGCTATCCCAGCGACGAGGTCGGCAACCACCTGCTCGATATCGATAAGTTAGACGAAAAGGGAGTAGATCCCTATAAAGACGTTCTGACCCAGGAAGAGTTTGAGGGAATGTTCGGCAAGTCAAAGCACACCTTCACTGACGTAGACTATGTCAATTACTACAAGGGACTCATCGAGGAAGAAGGAGCAGAAGCTCAGATCATCTTCGCAAACAACCCCCGCAGGATCCTGGACTACACAGACAAGGTGCTCTGTGCAGACATCCACACCAGAAACAGGACCAAGAGACTGATCAAGGAAGCAGGCGGCAAAGTCGTCCTCGGCATGGACGATCTGCTCACAGCTCCCGTTGACGGTTCCGGCTACAATCCGGACTTCGGTATCCTCGGATCCAACAAAGCAACTGAAGACACCATCAAGCTCTTCCCCATCAACTGTGAAGAGTTCGTATGCGGTGTTCAGGATGACATCAAGAAACTCACCGGCAAGACCGTAGAAGTAATGATCTATGGTGACGGAGCTTTCAAGGATCCCGTAGGCAAGATCTGGGAACTTGCAGACCCCGTTGTTTCCCCCGGATTCACTTCAGGTCTCATCGGACAGCCCAACGAGCTCAAGCTTAAGTATCTCGCTGACAATGATTTTGCGGACTTAAGAGGAGACGAGCTCAAGGAAGCTATGATCAAGGCCATTAAGGAAAAGGATGCCGATCTTAAGGGAACCATGGCTACAGAAGGTACCACACCGAGACAGCTCACTGACCTTCTCGGATCTCTTTGCGACCTGACTTCAGGTTCCGGAGACAAGGGCACACCTTTCATCTACATCCAGGGTTACTTCGATAACTACACAGACTAAAATTTTAATGCGCTCATTTTCGTGAGCGCATTTTTAATAAGTCCATTATAAAACCCCGCCGGGTGCTGACCTAGCTCCGCCTGGCGGGGTTCTTTTATAATATAAAAAGCATATACCTCCAAAGGTATATGCTTACCTATAATTCTCTTGGTTAACAAAAGCAGGCATATACTCCTGGCGAGCATCCGCAGCGCCGGTACTTAGCGACGGCAAGCCTTCGGCGCAGCCAGAGCTTAGAACCGCTGCGCGAGGACGAAACGCGAGTGGTCGCAAGGAGTATATGCCTGCTATTTGTTCTTATTTGATGTTCCAGACAGCTTCTGTCCTCTCGCGGGAGGCACTCAGATGCGCTCGAATTGCTTCCAGAGCTCTCTCAGTATCTCTGGCCTTCACAGCCTCGAAGATCGCTCTGTGTTCTTCCTGGATCCTGTCCAGGAAACTCTCTTCATAGAAAACGCTCTTCCTTGTCTTGTCCAGATATCCCTTGTAGGATCTCAGGACCTGTGCCAGGAATCTGCTTCCCGCAGAGTTATAGATGATATCGTGGAAGGTGCTGTTCATGGAGAGGATCTTATCCATATCCCTCTTCTGTGTATAGAAGTCCATGAGCTCGCACTGTTCCTCGAGCTTTTCTATCTCCTCATCGGTGATCCTTTCGCAGGCCCAGGTCATCGCTATCTCTTCGAGAGCCTCTCTGACCGTATATATATCGGAAACGTCTCTTTTGGTAAAGCCCTTGGCGTAGCAGCCGCGGTTAGGAAGATAATCCAGAAGTCCCTCTTCCTCCAGCATCCTGAAGGCCTCCCTTATAGGGGTGCGGCTCACGTTCAGCTCCTGAGCGATGGAACTTTCCTTTATCTTCTCACCGATCTCATACTCGCCCTTTAAGATACGCTCTCTTACGATATCTGCTATCTCATTGGTCAGAGTGTTTTCATTGACTTGTTTTTCTTTTTTGCTTTTACCGGTCATATACTTTCTGTATTTTAGATGATATGATTTTCAAGAACCTGCTTTTCAAAGTCAAAGTCGTTAAGCTGCATGTAGTATTCTGCGCAGTCTGTGAGAGCCTTCATAGGGCAAAGTCCTACGATCTCGCACTTTGTGATGTGAACGCCGTATCTTGCAGCCTCGGTCTTAACTGTCTCAACTACTCTGTAGAGAGGAGTCTGCTGATAGTTGGTCATGTTGCAGGATACCTGTGCATACTTCTTTCCTGTCTTTTCATCTTCGATCTCGAAGCCCATGGACTTGACGCACTTGAAACCGCCGTCTTTCTCACGGATGATCTTTGCGATGTTCTTTGCGATCTGAACGTCATCTGTATCGAGGTCGAGGTTGAAAGCTACCAGAGGCGGTCTTGCTCCTACTGCCATGACTCCTGCTGTAGGGTGGATCCTTCTTCCGCCGAAATCAGGCTCCCAGTCGGGCTGCTGAACCTTTTCAGCCATGCCTTCGAACTGGCCTTTTCTGATTGTAACGAGGTTCTGTCTCTCGGGACGTGTAGCGGACTGCTCATAGAGGAATACGGGAACTCCTGCTTCCTCAGCGATCCTCTTACCTACTCTCTTGGAGAGCTCGATGCAGTCTTCTGTAGTGCAGTCCTTGATGGGAAGGAAAGGCATTACGTCTACTGCACCCATTCTGGGGTGCTCACCTGTGTGGTGGTTGAGGTCGATGAGCTCAGCTGCCTTCTTAACAAGCTTAACTGATGCTTCTTCAACTGCTTCAGCATTACCGATGTATGTGATAACGCTTCTGTTGTGGCTCTCGTCTGAGGAGTAGTCGAGAAGTGTGCAGCCGGGTGTGTTTCTGATCTGATCTACACATGCTTCGATAACTTCTTTATCTCTTCCGTTAGAGATGTTAGGGATTGATTCGATGATCTGTGCCATATTTTTCTCCTTATTATATATTACGATTTCTCAAAAAATGACTTAGAGTGATGCTTCCACGTCGCCGTAGATCTTAGCAGCGATCTCTTCGGCTTCTTTCAGCATATCTTCAGCCTTGGCAAACTTAGCCTGAAGTTCTTCATCCTTTACGCCGGGAAGGTTGATCTTGACGTTCAGCCAAGCTCCTCTTGCTCCTGTGAGGAAGCTGAGTGCAGCTACTCCGAAGTCGGATGCAGCGTTCTGGTTGAACTTGCCTGCCATGGCTTCCATGGCTTTCAGTCCCTGAAGGCTGAGTTCCACGGTGTGGAAAGGAACCTCTGTAGCTCCTACGTTAGCAGCGCGGATGGCAGCTGATCTTGCAGCCTTGAGTTCGTCGGTGTCCTTGGGCATCTTGTATGCTGCGGAAACCTTCATGAAAGCGTCTGTGTCGTTATCAACGCCTGCATAGAGTTCCTTGTAGAGCTCCTGCATCTTAGCCTTGGTGGCTTCGCATACCTCGAAGTACTCTGCATACTTTTCCTTGCCGAGGGTAAGGTCTGCTACCATGGATACCAGGGCACATGCCTGGGTGGAGCTTAATGCTGCTACTGATCCGCCGCCGGGAGCCGGTGCGTCGCTCATAACTGTTTCAAGATAACCTGTAACGGTCATATCTACTAATTTCATTTATCTGTTTCCTTTCATTCAAGCGAAGTTCGCTTATTGTCTCATGGGTTTTCCTGCTTTGATGGTCTGGATGGCCAGGTCGGATCCGAATCTGTAGCAGAGCATCTCCATGTTGGGAGCGTTCCATACTACTATGTCGGCTTGTTTTCCTACTTCCAGAGTTCCGACCTTGTCGCCTCTGTTGATACCGCAGGCCGGGTTGATGGTCACAGCCGTCAGTACCTCTTCAGGAGTCATCCTGTACTTGAGGTATCCCAGGTTCATAACGAACTGAAGGTTCAGTGAAGGACATGAGCCGGGGTTGAAGTCGGATGCGGTTGCAACAGGGATCTCAAACTCATCGATCATCCTTCTTACAGGCGCGAAGGTAGCTCCCAGATAGAAGGATGTTCCGGGAAGGCACATTGCGATGGTGCCGCCCTTAGCCATGCTCTCAAGTCCCTCATCGTTTATTACGATAAGGTGTTCGGCTGAAGTTGCGTGCATCTCTCCTGCAAGTTTCGATCCTCCGATCGCCTCGATCTCATCAGCGTGGATCTTAAGAAGGAAGCCCTGTTCACGTGCAGCCTCAAGATATCTCTTTGACTGCTCGTAGTTGAATACTGAATCTTCCGTGAAGATGTCCACGAACTCAGCGAGGTCATGCTCCTTTACGTAAGGGAACATCTCGTTTATGCAAAGATCGATGAACTCATCCTCTCTTCCCTTCCAGTCTGCCAGAACTACATGAGCCGGCATAAAGGTGGAAACGATATCCATGGGATGATCTTCGTTGAGCTTCTTAAGGACTTCCAGGAGTTTGACCTCTGTCTCGAGGTCGATGCCGTAGCCTGACTTGGCCTCGCAGGTGGTTACTCCCAGACCCATCATCTCATCGAGGAAACCTTTTGTCTTATCGTAGAGTTCCTCAAAGGTCGCTTCCCTGGTCTTCTTAACGGTATCGTTGATGCCGCCGCCTGCTCTTAAGATATCCAGATATCCTGCACCCTTCAGCTTGAGAGGGATCTCATTCTGGCGATATCCGCCGAATACCATGTGGGTATGTCCCTCTACGAGACCGGGGGTAACGAGATTTCCTTCTGCATCCATCGTGAGAAGGTACGGATCAGCTTCATCAGTAAGCACGGGAGCTTCATCGGATACGCTGATAACTGCCTTCCCGTCAGGTCCAAGAGTCTGGGTGTGATACTTTCCGTCTTCCGTCTTTCCTGTGATGGCCTTGATGATTCCATCCTCGCAGAGGACTTCAGCATTGTCCAGTTTAAGATTCTCGCCCTGAGCTTTTCCTTTGTGAGGAAAACTGCCGACGGGTGTCTGCAGTCTTCCGATATTTTTTATAAGTAATTTGGACATGTTTGTTCCTCTTATAAAACTGCCCGGCGCGGGAACCGCGCCGAACAGCATCTCGTTATATTACTTTACGTACTTGTCAACAGTTGCATCTACGAGCTCATCGTCAGCGATGAAAGGAATCGTGATGTGTCCGGTGTAATCAGGATTCTGGTTGTAGATAACGGATGTCTCGATGGCATGCTCGTTTCTAGCCCAGCTACGTCTTGCTACGCCGCCCATTACGTCCCACATCATAGCGGACTTGAGGATGTTGTCAACTCTCTCGGATCCGTCAAGAAGCAGTCCGAAACCGCCGTTGATGGCCTTGCCGATTCCTACGCCGCCGCCGTTGTGGAGTGCGCAGAGGGACATTCCTCTTGCAGCGTTTCCTGCGAAGCACTGTACAGCCATATCAGCCATAACGTTGGATCCGTCCTTGATGTTGGAAGTCTCTCTGAACGGTGAGTCTGTACCGGATACGTCGTGGTGGTCTCTTCCCATCATGACAGGGCCGATCTTTCCTTCTCTTACCAGCTTGTTGAATGCGAGACCGATGTCTCTTCTTCCCTCAGCATCCTGATAAAGGATACGAGCCTGGGTTCCTACTACGAGTTTGTTCTTTTCAGCGTCTCTGATCCAGATCCAGTTGTCTCTGTCCTGACCTCTTCTGTTAGGATCGATAACTTCCATAGCAGCATGGTCTGTAGCTCTCAGATCTTCAGGCTTGCCGGACAGGCATACCCATCTGAACGGTCCATATCCATAGTCGAAGAGGATAGGTCCCATGATGTCTTCAACGTATGAAGGCCAGATGAATCCGTCCTTATCGTCGATTCCGTTCTTGGAGATCTCCTTGATGCCAGCATCGTACATAGCCTTCATGAAGGAGTTGCCGTAGTCGAAGAAGTAAGTTCCTCTTGCGGTAAGTTCCTTGATAGCGTGATAGTGTCTGTGGAGAGTCTTGTCAACTTCTTCGCAGAATTTCTCTCTGTCGCTGTGAAGGAGTTCTGTTCTTTCTTCGAAGGTCATTCCTACAGGGCAGTATCCGCCGTTATATACGTTGTGGCAGGATGTCTGGTCGGAAAGAAGATCGATGTGGAAGTTTCTCTCTACTGCTGCTTCCAGAAGGTCTACGATATTTCCGTGATATGCGATGGAAATGGATTCCTTCTTCTCCAGTTTCTCTGTAGCAAGAGCGAATACCTTGTCAAGGTCGGACTCGATAACGTCTACCCAGCCCTGATCGTGTCTTGTTTCGATTCTGGAAAGGTCAACTTCAGCAAAGATACCGACAGCGTTTGCGATGTTGGCAGCCTTGGGCTGAGCGCCTGACATTCCGCCGAGTCCGGAGGATACGAAGGTGTGTCCTGTAAGGTCTCCGTCTTCAGGAATTCCAAGTTCCTTACGTCCTGCGTTAAGGATCGTGTTGAAAGTACCGTGAACGATACCCTGAGGTCCGATGTACATCCAGCCGCCTGCGGTCATCTGTCCGTAGTTGGCTACGCCCATTTCCTCTGCGATCTCCCAGTCATCCAGGTTGTCGTACATACCGACCATCATGGCGTTGGTGATGATTACACGAGGAGCATCGGGTCTTGAAGGGAAGAGTCCCAGAGGGTGTCCTGATTCCACTACGAGAGTCTGCTCGTCAGTGAGTTCTTCAAGATACTTCTTGATGAGTCTGTACTGGAGCCAGTTCTGGCATACGGAACCGGTCTCTCCATAAGTAACGAGCTCGTAAGGATAGAGTGCTACTTCGAAGTCCAGGTTGTTGTCGATCATTACCTGGAATGCCTTACCTGCAAGGCATTTGCCCTTGTATTCGTCGATGGGCTTTCCGTAGATCCTGCCTTCAGGTCTGTATCTGTAAGCATAGATCCTGCCGCGGGTTGTAAGTTCTTCCATGAATTCAGGAGCCAGCTTCTCGTGAAGTTCTTCAGGCACGTATCTTAAAGCGTTCTTAAGAGCGATCTTGGTCTGTGCCTTGGTAAGTCTGAATCCTCTGTCGGGAGCACGTCTGATTCCTTCCTGGAATTCAGGATAGTCGGGATATTCGTTCCCGAGCTGGATTGTCATTGCTCCTCTGATTTCTTCGTTGTTCAACATATTGTTTCCTCCTGTCGGGCCCTTCGCCGCCTGCTGATCAGGCAGGCGGCAGGGACCAAAAATCATTCGAATGTTTTTTACAATATTTCAGGCTTTCGCGCCATTATTAACTGTTATTATCTGAGTTTTACAACCTTTTCAACTGCTTCAAGGATGCTGTTGTCCTTAACCATCTCATCGAACTTAACAAGCTGATCGTGCATGATGATATCTTCCTCTACAGGAGGAATTGTCTCACGGATGAAGTCATAAGCTGCCTTGGTTCCCTTACCGAGGTTAGCGATGCATTCATGATCAAGTTCGTTTCTGAGCCAGATTGCCTGAGCTGCTGTTGAAAGCTCGATTCCGATAACTTTCTGAGCATTGTCAAGAATCATAGCTGCGGTACGTGCGGAAGTAGCTCCCATGGATACGTGGTCTTCCTGGTTAGCGGAAGTAGGGATGGAGTCTACGCATGAAGGATGAGCGTAGATCTTGTTCTCTGATACCATGGATGCTGAAGCATACTGAGCGATCATGTAACCGTTGTTCAGTCCGCCGTTCTTAACAAGGAATCCGGGAAGTCCTTCGCTCATTGCGGGGTTGACCATTCTGTCCTGACGTCTTTCGGATACGTTTGCAAGTTCTGCAAGAGCGATTCCGAGGAAGTCAAATGCAAGAGCCATGGGCTGGCCGTGGAAGTTTCCTCCGGAGATTACTTCGTCATCATCGGGGAATACGATGGGGTTATCTGTTACAGCGTTGATTTCCTTTTCAACTACACTGCATACATAGTTGATAGCATCACGGGATGCACCGTGGATCTGAGGAAGGCATCTCTGTGAATAAGGATCCTGAACCTTGTTGGGGTTGGTCCAGAGAGCGTTTCCTGAACCCTCGAGCAGGTCTCTCATGTTGGCTGCAACTTCGATCTGTCCCTTATGTCCTCTTAAAAGATGAGTCTTAGGGTCATATGCTTTTCTGATTGCGTGAAGAGCTTCACCTGTCATAGCGCCGGCGATATCAGCGATCTTCATGAGGTTCATTGCATCGTATAAGGTGTTGAGGCCTACTGCTGTAAGCATCTGTGTACCGTTGTTGAGTGCAAGGCCTTCCTTGGAAGCAAGTTCTACAGGTGTAAGACCTTCTGCATCGAAAGCTGTCTTGGCATCTACGATCTCGCCCTTGTATTCAACCTTGCCCATTCCGATAAGGCCAAGTGCGATACAGCTAAGAGGAGCAAGGTCTCCGGAAGCACCAACGGAACCTTTTTCGGGAACCAGAGGATGAATTCCTGCGTTCAGCATGTCAACGAGAGTCTGAACGGTGGAAAGTCTGATACCTGAATTACCGTGGGACAGAGAGTTAGCTCTTAAAAGCATAGCTGCTCTGACATATTTTGTTTCGTAATTATTTCCAAGAGAGCAGGTGTGGCTCATGATCAGGTTCTTCTGAAGCTGAGCTGTCTGTTCTGTAGAGATGGAAACATTGGCAAATTTGCCGAATCCTGTAGTAAGACCGTAAACAACTGCCTTTTCAGCTACCTTCTTTTCAACATAAGCTCTTGCCTTGTTGATAGCTTCCTTAGCATCTTCTGCGATCTCTACCTTTTCGTTGTGTCTGCACACTCTGATTACCTCATCGATAGTGAGGTCTCTTCCATTAATAATTACTGCCATAGTGATCTCTCCATTTCTCTTTTTATATTTATTCGCTATGATAAATAAAAATTAAAAACATTTCGTAGGGCACTGCCCTACTTTGATTATACATTTTTTGTACTTTTTTATCAAGTCAAAAATGCCCGCCAACCCTTGAAATGCAAGCATTTCCGTTGAAAAAAATTTTCCGTGCAGATGTTTTTCCGGCTTTTATTTTTGCCCTTTAACACGCTAATATATTACCGCTTTATCGTGGATAATTATAAATGGGATTATTCATTGTTTGTATATTCATTATTTATGCAACTTGCTCCTTAAGGCTGTATCTCCTCTTTTGTCCATGCGGCACAAAGCCTTAAGGAAACGCATTTCAAAAGATACTTATTTAACACAAAAAATCTCTTGCATTTTGATTTCCTTTCTAATATAATATTAAGGCACGAGTCTAACCGTGTGAATCTCTGCGACGAACCTGATTCGTCGCCATAAGTCCACAGAGAAAGGAGAAAGAAATGACTAAATATGAAGTAATGTTCATTATCAATCCTACTTTAGAAGACGAAAAGAAAGATGCGACAGTTGAAACCGTTAAGGAAATCATTGCTGCTGATGGCGTAGTCGGAGAAGTAGACGTTTGGGGAATGAGAAAGCTTGCATATCCTATCCAGAAGTTAAACGACGGATACTACGTAGTTATCAACTTCGAAGGAAACGCAACTTTACCTAAGGAACTCGACAGAAGACTTAGAATTTCCGATAACGTAATGAGACACATCATCGTAGCAAAAGACGAGAAGTAAGAGAGGTAGACTATGAACAGTGTTGTACTTATCGGAAGATTGACCAGAGATCCCGAAACCAGATACACCAGCGGATCTCAGATGGCAGTTTGCACCTTTACCATCGCTATCGACAGGGTTACCCGTCAGGGCGAGGAGAAGAAGACCGACTTCCCCAGGATCACAGTATTCGGCAAGCAGGCTGAAAACTGCGATAGATTCCTGAAGAAGGGAAGACTTGTAGGCGTTCAGGGCAGACTCCAGACCGGCAGTTATACCAACAAGGACGGTGCAACCGTTTATACCACCGATGTCGTAGCTGACAGAGTAGAATTCCTGGAATGGGGAGACAGACAGTCTTCAGGCGAAATGTCCGGACAGCGCTCATACAGCGCACCTCGTGAAGCAGCACCTCAGTATCAGAGTGCAGAGCCTCAGCCCATGTCCGAACCTCAGGAAGAATTCGCACCCGATGGATTCACTTCCATCGAGGAAGATATCCCGTTCTAAGAGAGAAAGGAGATAAGAGACATGTACGAAAAGAGACCTAACCGCGGCGGCATGAGAAAGAAGAAAGTATGCCAGTTCTGCGCAGATAAGGCTGAAACCATCGATTACAAAGATGTAGAAAAGCTTAGAAAGTACGTTACAGAAAGAGGCAAGATCCTTCCCAAGAGGATCACAGGAACCTGTGCTATGCACCAGAGAGCTGTTACCACAGCTGTTAAGCGTGCAAGAACAGTTGCTCTTCTTCCTTACGTAGCTGACTAAAAAAAATTATCCCCGCTTCAAGCGGGGATTTTTTTTTGCTTTTTTCCTGTTACAGCGCGGATTTGATGATGTCCCTTACCTTTTCAGGCAGTTCCGCGTATTCCTTTCTGTCCATGGCCGCCACGTCGATCATCTCGTGGAAGGTCACGTCGAAGGACTGATGTTTCTGAACGACTCCGGTCTCCTCATAGCACTTGTAAGTGCCGTTTATGGTGACAGGTACGATGGGAACTTTAGCTTTGGTAGCCAGTTTGAAGCTTCCGTGGTGGAATTCTCCCAGTTCATAGTCAGGTCCCTTGGCTCTGGTACCTTCAGGGAAGATGACCATGCTGAATCCCTGCTTCAGGAATTCAACTCCCTCGTTTATGGTCTTAAGGGATTCTCTGGCGTCTCCTCTGTTGATATAGATGCCGCGCACCCTGTTTATCCATCTTCCGAAGTGAGGCACCTTCTTTATTTCAGATTTGGCTATATAGCCGCACTGGAAGGGAACGCAGCACATGAACGGAAGCACGTCAGCAAAGCCCTGATGGTTCGATATGAATACCACGGGGCCGTCCTCGGGAAGGTTCTCCTGCCCCTTGACGTTGATGGTCCAGTCCCACTTCTTAAGGATCCTTCTGGCCCAGCCGTCGGTCACCTCTTCTATCAGTTTCTTTTCACTTTTAGGGTCGTTATGTCCTCTGAGATAGTCTATTCCCTTGGCATAGGTGTCCGCCCAAAGAACGTTCTTTGCCAGGAACAGAACATAAGGAATATTAGGTAAGATCTTCATGCTGTTATTATACCATATCAGTATAAAAATGTAAAAAAAAATCAGTCCTCATAGGAACTGATCTTCTTCAGAAGGTATATATATCATGATATCCTGTGTATTGCAATCAAGCGCACGGCACAAGTCGTTCACCGTCGTGGTGTTCAGCGGCTTATCCTTTCTCAGCTTATCGATGGTGGAACTCGATATCCTGTAATGATGGATAAGCGTGTATGTCGTTTCTTTTGATTTCTTAAGGGTTTCCCAGAAAGGTGCATAAGATATCATGTCAAACTGCTATTTTCAAATAGTTATTTCCGTCTTTCTGCCTTTTTTCTTATATTATTCTCCTTAAAACAAAGTATAAAACATGGTTAAAAAGTTGACTATGGTCGCTAAAGAGACTATAATCTTAACGAAAAGATCTTACTCTCTTTTCATTACAACACAAAACCCCGCCTTTATGGTGGGGCTTTTGTGTTGTATAAACTTTTATTATCAGAGCTGGATCTGTGTCTCCGCGTAAGGCAGAAGCGCAACTTCCAGATTTCCGTTCATCGTTCTGATCTCATCGATGAAAGCCTTTTCCTGTTTCTGATCCTTCATGCGGATCCTGAAGCTAAGCTTGAACATGGACCCCATTCCGGTTGTCTTGACGCCGACGCTCTCATGGGATTCAAGATATTTATCAAAAGTGCTGTCGAACACATCGTAGTAATCGAGAGATTCCGGTATGGTGACCTTGAGAAGCTTATCCTTAGGCGCTTCATGTTCGAAGATCGGAAGCATTGAAAGCAGGTTGTAGAGGACAGAGAGCCCGATCAGGATCATCGCACCGTAGGCTACGTAGCCCATTCCGAAAGCGATACCTGCGGACATTCCGATAAGGATGGAGGCAAGCTCATCCGCGCTTCCCTGAGCTGACCTGAATCTGATGAGCCCGAAGGCTCCTCCCATGGCAACACCGGCTCCTATGTTTCCGCTTACGAAGGTTATTACCGCTCCTACCGCAAAGGGAAGGATGGCCGACACCAGGAAGAATCTCTTGGTGGATTTTACTTTAAACGACATGATCCAGGAGAAGATCACTCCGGAGAGGAGCGCTATTCCCGCCATGGTCATGAAGGTGGTTATGGTTACGGTTGTTGTATATATAGATGCAAACATTTCTTTTACCTTTCTTTCTATTATATATATGAGTTCCGCAGCCGGTATCAGCCGGCTTTTCTGAATCTTCTGTTCATCATTCTCTTGAAGGCTTCTCCGTATTTCGAGAAGCTTGTCTTGTAGATCTTTCCGTCAGAAAGTATTTTGCAGAGCCAGAGCGGCATCGCGTCCTGCACTTTGATCTCAAGGATCGTGTATCCCTCGGGAAGGAGCGACTCTCCCTCCATCGAGACCCTTAAGTCAAGATCTTCTGTCCTGAATCTGGGGTCGTGATCGATGGTCATTCTGATGTCGCCATCGGGCTGGAAGTATGCGATCCTATCGTAGATCACCAGGCAGGATGGGATCAGTTCACCGTAGTGATCCCTGAAGTAGCCGAGTTCGTGGTTTATCTGCCCTCCTTCGCACATCTCGTCGTTCCCCTCAAAGAATTCCTTCACTTTGGGAACCGTGGAGCTTACTCTTCTCTTATACACGATTCCCTTGGCTTTCCTCTTGAGTTCCAGGAATACCGGTGAATCGTCTGTCGCCAGTCCATATGATCTCAGTCTGATCTTTTCCTTGAAAGGCGGCTTTGCGATGGAATTCACTATCAGTCTATAGTCCGGAGTATCGTAATAGAGCGATGCGATGGACGTAAGGCCGAATTCGTCCTCCTTCATATGTCCTCTGATGGCTTCCTTGAAGTATTCGGTCTGTTCGGGGTCCAATATATATTTGATTTCAAATCTTTTCATTACCGTGATCGGATTTTTAACTGCTGTCATCTGAGTTACCTCCGTATATGTTACGTCTTAGACGCGTGTTCTTCTTTTGATGGTACCAAAATATCATCCTTTCCTTGAAAAAACCTTGAAGAATCTTAAAGTTTTCAAAAAATCTAAGGAAGCAGGCTTTTTCACACAATCTTCACAGAAAAAAGTGATTTTTGTTAGCACTCACCTCTTGACAGTGCTAACACAAAGTGATATAACATAATTGTCAGGAGGCCAAGGGGACCGAATGACGATGAAATAATAAATTACCTGTAAAAAAGGAGGAATAAAAAATGTTATTACCTAGTATTTTCGGAGACAACCTGTTTGATGATTTTATGGATGATATGTTCCCTGCAGCAGGAAGAAAGTCATATACGACAATGCCTTCCATCATGAGAACAGATATTAAGGAAACTGAAGATCAGTACGTTCTTTCAGTTGAACTTCCCGGCTTCAATAAGGAAGACGTTAAACTTCACCTGAAGGACGGATACCTGAACATCAGTGCTTCCACTCAGAACGAAAATGAAGAGAAGGAAGAAGGCAAATTCTTAAGACGCGAGCGTTACACCGGTTCTATGACCAGAAGCTTCTACGTAGGTGAAGACCTGACAGAAGAAGACGTAAAGGCCAAGTTCGGCAACGGCGTACTCACCCTGTGCCTTCCTAAGGAGGCTCCTAAGAAGATCGAAGAGCCTAAATACATCTCCATTGAATAATGGAGAGCCGGCGGGGGGCCGGCAAAATATTTACGCATAATAATCTCCTTT
>CACZGZ010000018.1 GCA_902780845.1 uncultured Eubacteriales bacterium | reverse complement strand
TGTCCCACTTTAGGTCCATTGCTACTCATAACTTTCTCCTTTCTTATAGAATGAATAAATATAAAAATGTGTTAAGATTGTGTTAATTGTAGCACATCACCGAGATAAAGTAAATTATTTTATTCATTTGCGGGCTGAAAAAAGGACAAAAGCTATGATATAATATCAATATAAGCTGATTTGAGGATGACTTTTTCAAGGAGAACAGCGCCATGGAAAGAATAATGACAGACTTTATAGATAATCATTTTGATGAAATTAAAGCCGACCTGGCAGAACTGATAGCTATACCCAGTGAGTCCGACGACAAGGAAAAGGTGAAGGAAGCCTTAAGACTTGCGCTGAAACAGGCGGAAGCCCTGGGCTTCAGAGCATACTCCGTTCTGGATGAGCAGGTGGGTATAGTCGAGATGGGTGAGGGTCCTGAGACTCTCGGCATACTGGCCCACGTGGACGTGGTGCCCGCAGGAGACCCGGCACAGTGGGACTCTGATCCATATAAGGCTGAGGAGAGAGACGGCAGGATCTACGGCAGAGGAACTCTGGATGATAAGGGACTTGTAGTGTCAAGCCTTTATGCCATGAAAGCCGTAAAGGAGCTGGGACTTCCGCTTCATAAAAGAGTACAGCTGATCATCGGCACCCAGGAAGAGGTGGAGTGGACCGACATGGACGAGTACGTGAAGCAGTACCCGCTTCCTGACTACGGCTTCACCCCTGACGGAAGCTATCCTATATGTAATATAGAGAAGGGATACATCGATCAGATAATGGAGTTTGATCTCACAGAAGAGGAACCTGAAGGTCTGTATCTTAAGGAACTGGAGATCGGGACGGCAGTGAACGTGGTACCGGGAGAGGCGAAGGCTGTACTTTCGGATGGATCCGAGATACATGTCACCGGTAAAGCCTGCCATTCCAGCCAGCCCGAGATGGGAGTTAATTCCATCTATATTCTCGGCGAAGAACTGAAGAAGAAGGACCTTTCAGAAAACAGACTTCTTAAGCTTCTCTACGCGATCTGCGAAGATTTCGAAGGGCACTACGGGGATAAGCTTGGTTTAAGGTCCGAAAGCGACTGGTATCAGGGAGAATTCGTACACAGAAACGTACTTTCTCCCACCATTCTCAACGCAAAGGACGGAAAGGCTGAGATGGCTGTTAACGTCAGATTCCCTTACGGTGAAGACAGATACAGGGTGATCGACAGACTCACACTCTGGGCTGAAGAGCACGGCGGTAAGACAGTATCCGTTGACAGTCAGCACGCTGTTTTCGTTCCTAAGACAAGCCCCTTCCTCAAAGTTTTTGCCGATGCGTATGAAGAGGTATCGGGACTTAAGAATGAGTTCGTGCTTGAATACGGCGGAACCTATGCCAAGGCCATGCCCAATATCGTATCCTGGGGACCTCTTTTCCCGGGAGACGAGGATATGTGCCACCAGGCTAATGAGTATATTGGATCAGACGCTCTTCTGATATCGACGAAGATATTCGCGGAAGCGATCGCGGGAATAGTTCTGTCCGAAGAAAGTTTCAAATAAGGAGAAGATATGCAGGAGATAAAATGCCCCCACTGCGGGAAAGTATTTCAGGTGGATGAATCCGGATACGCCGGCATCGTCCAGCAGGTGAGAGATAACGAATTCCATAAGGAACTTGAGAGACGCGAGGCTGAACTCAGGGAGAAGACCGATGCAAGCGTGAAGATCGCCCGCATGGAACAGGAAAAGATCAGCGCCGAGGAGATCCAGAGAAAGGATGCCAGGATCGCTGAGATGGATAAGGAGATCGAAGCTCTCAAGGCAAAGCTCAGGGGAGCTGAGACTGAGACCAGGCTGGCCGTATCGGAAGCCATAAGCGAAAAGGAGAAGGAACTGGCCGATAAAGCCCTTTCCATCACCGAACTTGAAGGCAAGCTTGAGAGCAAGGCTGCTGAAAGCGAGCTCAGGGAGAAATCCCTTAAGGATCAGTACGAGAGCGCCCTTAAGATGAAGGATGAGCAGATAGAATACTATAAGGATTTCAAGGCTCGCCAGTCCACCAAGATGGTTGGAGAGAGCCTGGAGCAGCACTGCCAGAATCAGTTCAATCAGATAAGGATGACGGCCTTCCCGAAGGCGTATTTTGAGAAGGATAACGATGCAAGGACCGGTTCCAAGGGAGATTTCATCTTCAGGGAGTCATCTGACGACGGAACAGAGTTCATCTCCATCATGTTCGAGATGAAGAATGAGATGGATGAGACTGCCACCAAGCATAAGAACGAAGATTTCTTCAAGGAGCTGGATAAGGACAGAAGGGAAAAGAACTGCGAGTACGCAGTTCTGGTAACGCTTCTTGAAGCTGACAACGATCTCTATAACAACGGCATCGTGGACGTATCATATAAATATGAAAAGATGTACGTCATAAGACCTCAGTTCTTCATACCGATGATCACGCTCCTGAGAAATGCAGCCCTGAACTCCCTGAAATATCAGAGAGAGCTCCAGGTAGTGAAGAACCAGCAGCTGGATATTTTGCACTTCGAGGAGAATATGAATACCTTCAAGACCGCTTTTGCCAAAAACTACGATCTGGCAAGCCGCAAGTTCGAGGATGCCATAAACGAGATCGATAAGTCCATAAGGCAGCTCGAGAAGGTCAAGGAGGCCCTTACTTCCTCGGAGAGAAATCTGCGCCTTGCAAACGACAAGGCCCAGGATCTCAGCATCAAGAAGCTGACGAAGAACGCTCCGTCAGTGAAAGAAATGTTTGATGAACTGGATAAATAGGAGGAAATAACATGTTGGAAATCGGAACAAAAGCACCGGAATTCACTCTCCCTGACCAGAACGGCGAGATGAGAGCTCTTAAGGATTTCAGAGGAAAAAAAGTCGTTTTATACTTCTATCCCAAGGATATGACGGCAGGCTGCAGCAAACAGGCCTGCGGCTTTGCGGAACTGTATCCGCATTTTATGGAAAAGGGCGCAGTAGTGCTGGGCGTCAGCAAGGATTCAGTGGCTTCACATAAGAAATTTGAAGAGAAGTTCGGGCTGCCTTTCACACTGCTTTCGGATACTGAGAAGGAAGTGATCCAGGCATACGACGTATGGAAAGAAAAGAAAAACTACGGCAAAGTATCCATGGGTGTGGTGAGATCCACTTACCTCATAGATGAAGAGGGTATTATCATCAAAGCCTTCGGCAATGTGAAGGCCGCTGAGAATCCTGAAAAGATGCTGGAAGAACTGTAAATATACGAAAACCGATACAAAAACCGCAGCGGAGCACGCTGCGGTTTTTTACTTAAAGTTCATTAAACCTGGCTATGTAATCAGTCACTCATTACAGCACCCTTGGATGCGGAGGTAACGAGTTTGGCATATCTTGCGAGCCAGCCGGATTTGACCTTGGGTTCCGGCTTCACATATGCTGCCTTACGAGCTGCAAGCTCCTCATCGGATACCAGCACGTTCAGCTTACCTGCGGGTATATCGATGGAGATGGTATCGCCTTCCTTGATGAGGCCGATAGGTCCGTCAGATGCAGCTTCGGGGCTTACGTGTCCGATGGAGGCTCCGCGGCTTGCGCCGGAGAAACGTCCGTCTGTGATGAGAGCTACAGTCTTATCCAGCTTCATGCCTGCAAGGGCAGAGGTGGGATTCAGCATTTCTCTCATTCCGGGACCGCCCTTAGGGCCTTCGTAACGGATGACCACTACGTCTCCGTCAACGATCTGTCCTGTGTAGATAGCCTGGATAGCGTCGTCCTCTGAATCGAAGACTCTGGCAGGGCCCTCGTGCTTGAGCATCTCGGGAGCTACTGCGGAACGCTTGACGACTGCGCCATCGGGAGCGATATTTCCCCAGAGAACTGCGATGCCGCCTGTCTGTGAATAAGGATCGTCGATAGGTCTGATCTCAGGTCCCTTGATGGTCCTTCCCTTGATGTTTTCAGCGACTGTCTTGCCGGTAACGGTGAGAGCGGAAGTATCGATGAGATCTTTCTTTGCAAGTTCTGCGAGAACTGCCTGGATACCGCCTGCACGGTTTAAGTCATGCATGTGAGTATCTCCTGCAGGTGCCAGGTGGCAGAGGTTGGGAGTGCGCTCGCTTACTTCGCTGAAGACGTCCATTGAAAGGGGAACTCCTGCTTCCTTTGCGATGGCGAGGAGATGGAGCACCGTGTTGGATGAGCATCCGAGAGCCATATCGCAGGCAAGAGCGTTTATTACCGATACGGGATTTATGATCTGACGGGCGGTGATGCCTTTCTCGACCATATCCATGAT
The DNA here is from genome assembly GCA_902780845.1 of uncultured Eubacteriales bacterium. Classification (GTDB taxonomy): domain Bacteria; phylum Bacillota; class Clostridia; order Peptostreptococcales; family Anaerovoracaceae; genus RUG754. The sequence continues at coordinate 18,272 of CACZGZ010000018.1, read as the reverse complement.
GGCCATGCCTGCGTGCTTCGCAAGCTGGATACGGCCTGATGCTACAGCAGGGATGGTACCGTTTCCGGGAAGGGCGATACCGATAGCTTCGCAAAGGCAGTTCATGGAGTTGGCGGTATACATTCCGGAGCATGATCCGCAGCCGGGGCAGGTGTTCTTCTCGTACTCGAGAAGGCCCTCGTCATCGATGATGCCTGCCTTACGTGCGCCGACAGCTTCAAACATCTTTGAAAGGGATGTTTCCTGACCGAATACCAGACCGCTCAGCATGGGGCCGCCTGAGCAGACGACTGTAGGGATGTCCAGTCTGCAGGCTCCCATTACCATACCGGGAACGATCTTGTCACAGTTGGGGACCAGTACCAGTCCGTCGAACTGGTGAGCCAGAGCCATGGTCTCAACGGAGTCTGCTATGAGTTCACGGCTTGGAAGGGAATACTTCATTCCTACGTGACCCATTGCGATACCGTCGCATACGCCGATGGCGGGTACCATTATAGGGGTGCCGCCTGCCATGCGGACGCCGGCCTTGACGGCTTCTGTGATCTTATCGAGATGCATATGTCCGGGAACGATCTCGGAGTGAGCGCTTACCACGCCGATAAGGGGGCGTGACAGCTCTTCTTCCGTATATCCCATGGCATAGAAAAGGCTCCTCATGGGCGCCTTCTCAACGCCTTTAGTTACATTATCACTGATTCTTGTCATAGTAATTTTTCCTTTAAATTTTTATTTATCCTGCAGCCATGACATCATGGATCTGAGTTCTTTGCCCACCTTGTTCTCAAGACGTGCAGCCTGCTGAGCTCTCATAGCGAGGAAGTGAGCCTTGCCGCCGGATGAGAATTCCTGAATGAATTCAGAAGCAAACTTACCGCTCTGGATATCAGCGAGGATACCCTTCATTGCATTCTTTGTTTCGTCAGTAATCAGCTTGGGACCGGAAATGTAGTCGCCGTATTCAGCAGTGTTGGAGATGGAGTATCTCATCATCTCGAATCCCTTTGCGTTGATGAGGTCAACGATGAGCTTCATCTCGTGGATGCATTCGAAGTATGCCATCTCGGGCTCATAGCCTGCTCCAACCAGTGTATCGAAGCCTGCCTGCATGAGTGCGCAAACGCCTCCGCAAAGAACTGCCTGCTCACCGAAGAGGTCTGTCTCGGTCTCTTCCTTGAAGGTTGTCTCAAGGATGCCTGCTCTTCCTGCACCGATTCCTCTTGCATAAGCGAGAGCGTAATCCTTAGCCTTTCCGGAGTAATCCTGGTAAACAGCGATGAGTGAAGGAACGCCCTGTCCCATGGTGTAGGTCTCTCTTACGATGTGACCGGGGCCCTTGGGAGCTACCATGATAACGTCAACGTTCTTAGGCGGCTGGATCTGCTGATAATGGATGTTGAATCCGTGAGCGAACATGAGAACGTTGCCCTCTTCAAGGTTGGGTTCGATGCTCTCTTTGTAGATCTTAGCCTGGAGTTCATCCGGTGCAAGCATCATGATGATGTCGCCTGCCTTAGCTGCATCGGCGATATCCATAACTTCGAGACCTGCATTCTTAGCCTTCTCTTCATGGGATGAACCGGGACGGAGGCCTACTACAACTTTAGCTCCGCTTTCGTTCAGGTTCATAGCGTGAGCGTGTCCCTGGGAACCGAAGCCGATGATGGTGATAGTCTTGCCTGTTAAGATGTCAAAGTTACAATCCTTGTCATAGTATTTGTTTACCATTTTATTTCCTCCTGGGTATTAATATATTATTGATTCCTTTTATACGTAATTAATTGAACACATTTCGTTTTTCGGGCTTCCGCAGCGCCGGTACTTAGTGAAGCCGAGCTTTGGCGGAGGCTGAACTTAGAACCGCTGCGCGAGGACTGAGTGCAAACGGCCCGAAAAATGAAATCGTGGTCAAATAATATCAAATGTTCTGCCGGGCACTTCGATTCCGGTAGCGCCGGTCCTGCAGATCTCAACCACGTCGAATTCGTTCATGATATCGATGAAGCCTCCGATCTTCTGGGGGGATCCCGTGACTTCAATTACCATGCTCTCAGAGGTCAGGTCTACTACGCGGCCTCTGTATACGTTGATGACTGACATGGCTCTTTCGCGGTCCTCGCCTTTGGCGTTGATCTTGAGGAGCAGCAGTTCACGGTACAAAGTATTTTCGCCGGGTGTGAATACCTTCTTTACCAGTTCAACCTTTTCAACCTGTGCCAGCACCTGATCCATGGCGGAGTCGGTAGCTGTGATGATGATGGTGATACGGGTGAGACCCGGATAGTTGGAAGGTGAGGCGGTGATGGTCTCGATGTTGAAGCCTCGTCTTCCGAAGACTGAGATGATCCTTGCGAGAGCGCCGACCTGGTTGAGGGCGAGGATCACTATGATATGTCGCTTTAATTCTTCTTTTTTCATAATGCCCTCCTTACTCAACTATCATATCGTCAACGGTCTTGCCGCCGGGGATCATGGGAAGTACCTTCTCCTCACGGCTTATGACGCACTGGATCCATACGGGAACGTCGGATTTCACAGCCTCAGCCAGAGCAGCCTTGAGCTCCTCTATGGTCTCGGCTCTGTAACCCTTGCAGCCGAAGCCCTCTGCTACCTTGACGAAATCCGTCTTTCTCTCAAGGCAGGTGTTGGAATATCTTCCGCCGTAGAAGGCTGTCTGCCACTGATATACCATGCCCAGGACCTGGTTGTCCATGAGTACGGTTATAATGGGAAGCTTGTATGACACTGCGGTGCAGGCTTCGTTCATGTTCATATGGAAGGAACCGTCTCCGGTGATGTGCACCACCGTGGTGTCGGGGAAGCCCATCTTGGCACCGATGGCTGCTCCGTAGCCGAAGCCCATGGTTCCGAGTCCGCCGGAGGTCAGGAACTTGTGAGCCTTTCTGTGCTTCAGATACTGGGCTGACCACATCTGATGCTGACCTACGTCTGTAGCGAAGATAGCGTCCTCGCCTACAGCGTCGGATACGGTCTCCAGGATCTCCTGGGGGCTCATGTAACCGGGAACGCCCTGAGCGAGTCTGTGCTTGGTGGTCCAGCCCACGGTACGCTCATGCCATTCGTCGTGTTTGGCCTCGTTCACGAGAGGAAGGATCTGAGTGAGGAAATCCTTTATATCAGCTGTGCACTCCACGTCAACGTAGACGTTCTTGTTCATCTCGCTTCTGTCTATATCCACCTGAACGATGGTGGCCTTTCTGGCCCACTTTTCAGGGTTCAGAGCTACTCTGTCGCTGTATCTCGCACCGAGGGAGATGACGAGGTCTGCCTGATCCACCGCTCTGTTGGAAGCGACGGTTCCGTGCATGCCTACGAGTCCCAGATTGAGATCGTGATCGCAGCTTACAGCGCCGGCTGCCATAAGGGTATGCACCATGGGGATGTCAGCCTTATCGATGAGAGCCTCAAGTTCCTCGGACGCAGAAGATGCGATGAGGCCGCCTCCAACGTAGAGGAGGGGCTTTCGGGCGTTATTTATGAGTTTGGCCGCTTCCTGGAGAGTATCCTGGGGGATCTCAGGTATGGGATCCAGAGGAAGGGGAGCCTTGTTTGTGAATTCAGCCATCGCTACGGATACGTCCTTGGTAATGTCGATGAGGACAGGTCCGCGGCGGCCTGATGCTGCGACCTTGAAGGCATCTCTTAAAGCCGGTTCGAGGTCTTCTATGTGATTTACGTAATATGTCTGCTTGGTGATGGGGATCGTGATACCGGTGATATAGATCTCCTGGAAAGCATCTCTTCCGATGAGTTCTGAATTAACGTTGGAGCAGATGCATACCATGGGAATGCTGTCCATATATGCTGTGGCGATGCCGGTGACCAGATTGGTCGCGCCGGGGCCTGATGTGGAGAAGACCACGCCTACTTTACCCGTAGCCCTGGCATAGCCGTCAGCTGCGTGGGTGGCACCCTGTTCATGAGCGCTTATGACGTGAGTGATCCTGTCCTGATATCTGTAAAGTTCGTCGTAGATATTAAGAGCCGCGCCGCCGGGGTAACCGAAGACGGTGTCGACGCCGTGATCCAGCAGAACTTCACATACGATCTGAGAGCCTGTAAGCTTCATTTTTTTCAGTTCCTTTCTTGGAAAACACCTTTTTCCCCATTTTAATTATGGAGTCTTACTATTATATACATTTAGGCACGAAAATGTCAACACATCAGACGCATAAATTTGTGAGAAAAGTACAAAAAATTTTTAAAAAAATTATAAATAAAGCACAAAATATTTCTTTACAAAAACAAAAATTTGACTTATTATATTAAAATATGAGGAACTATGCAAATAAATGCATTGCATGGCCCTGAAAAACAGCTATAATGCTATATAAAGACTTTCGGAGGAAGACGTTATGAACAACTGGACCAAGTACAGCGTCGGATATTTCAAGCCGCCTGTATGCGAACACAAATGGGTTTTTAAAGATCACGTGGAGAAGGCTCCCCGCTGGTGCAGCGTGGACTTGAGAGACGGCAATCAGGCTCTCATAGTTCCCATGAGCCTGGATGAGAAGCTTGCCATGTTCAAAGCCCTATGTGATATCGGTTTCAAGGAGATCGAAGTGGGATTCCCTGCGGCATCGGAAACCGAGTTTGAATTCCTCAGAAAACTGATAGATGACGACCTCATTCCTGAAGATGTTACCGTACAGGTACTTACTCAATCCAGGGAACATATAATAAGGAAGACTTTTGATTCCCTGGTAGGCGCGAAGAAGGCAGTCGTGCACCTGTACAACTCCACATCCTTTGCCCAGAGGCAGCAGGTCTTCAGGATGGAAAAGGACGAGATAAAGAAGATCGCGACAGACGGTGCTGAGCTCATCAAGGAGATCGCAAAGGAATATCCCGGAACGGAATTCCAATACGAGTATTCCCCTGAGAGCTTCACAGGAACCGAGCCCGAGTTCGCACTTGAAGTCTGCAATGCGGTAATAGATATCTGGGAACCCACGCCGGGCAGCAAGGTGATCATAAACCTGCCGGCAACGGTGGAGATGTCCATGCCTCATGTTTTTGCGGATCAGATAGAGTACATGAGCGAGAACCTTCACTGCCGCGAGAACGTGGTGGTATCCCTTCACCCTCATAACGACAGGGGAACGGGAGTGGCAGACGCTGAGCTGGGACTTCTTGCAGGAGCTGACCGTATCGAGGGAACTCTCTTCGGAAACGGTGAGAGAACGGGTAACGTTGATATCGTGACCCTTGCAATGAACATGTTCACCCACGGTGTGGACCCCGAACTGGACTTCAGCGATATGCCTGCCGCAGTCGAGATGTACGAGAAGTATACCGGAATGGTGGTGGAACCCAGACATCCCTACAGCGGATCTCTGGTATTCGCAGCCTTCTCAGGTTCACACCAGGATGCTATAGCCAAGGGCATGAAGTGGAGAGAAGAGACCGATCCTTCAAGATGGACGGTGCCTTATCTTCCCATCGATCCCCACGACGTCGGAAGAGAATACGAAGCTGACGTCATCAGGATCAACTCCCAGTCCGGCAAGGGCGGCGTAGCATATATAATAGAAAGAGATTACGGCTACGTGATCCCGAAGGCCATGAGAGCCGAGGTGGGATACATGATGAAGGATATCTCCGACAAGGCTCACGAAGAGTTAAAGCCTGCTGAGATCTTCGATGTATTCGAAAAGAAGTACATCAACTATTTCAAGCCTCTGGATATCACGGAAGCCTACTTCAGCCACTTCTCCTCCACCAAGACAGAGTCTGAGGACGGCTTCGCAGTCCACATGAAGGTGGTAATAGACGGCGGAGAGCCGAAAGAATATGACGGAAGAGGAAACGGCCGTCTGGACGCTGTGGCAAACGCCCTCAAGAAGACGGACTACAAGTTCAACTATAAATTCGTTACATATTCAGAGCATGCCATCTCACAGGAATCAAACTCCAAGGCCGCAGCATATATCTGCATCGAGGATGAGGTCGGCAGACAGTTCTGGGGCGTAGGTACCCAGGCTGATATCATCCTGGCATCGGTAAATGCCCTTGTCAGCGCGCTCAACCGCATGAACGACGTAAATCATTTCATTAAATAGGAGGTAAGCTCATGGGAATGACCATGACTCAGAAAATATTAGCAGCCCATGCCGGACTCGACAGCGTCGAAGCCGGTCAGCTTATCACTGCGAAGCTTGACCTGGTGCTGGCAAACGACATCACCGGCCCCGTTTCCATAAACGAGTTTGAAAAAGCGGACTTCGGAAAGGTCTTTGACAAGTCGAAGATCGCCCTTGTTATGGACCACTTCGTACCTAACAAGGACATCAAATCCGCAGAGCAGTGCAAAAAATGCCGCACCTTTGCGAGACGCTTCGACATAGATAACTTCTACGACGTGGGAGAGATGGGGATCGAGCATTCACTGCTCCCTGAAAAAGGTCTGGTCGCTTCCGGAGAAGCTGTGATCGGAGCTGATTCACACACCTGTACATACGGAGCTCTCGGAGCCTTTTCCACAGGAGTGGGTTCCACGGACCTCACATCGGGAATGGCAACAGGTCAGACCTGGTTCAAGGTTCCCTCCGCCCTTAAGTTCAACCTTACCGGAGAGCTTCAGGAGAACGTGAGCGGCAAGGACGTCATCCTCCACATCATAGGAATGATCGGAGTTGACGGAGCCCTCTACAAGTCCATGGAGTTCACGGGCCCCGGAGTTGCGTCACTTTCCATGGATGACAGATTCTGTATCTGCAACATGGCCATCGAAGCCGGCGGCAAGAACGGCATCTTCCCCGTGGACGAAAAGACCATAGAGTACATGAAGGGAAGAGTGGACAGAGAGTACAAGGTATACGCGGCAGACGAAGACGCGGTATACGATGAAGTATATGAGATAAACTTAAGCGAGATAAAGCCCACGGTGGCTTTCCCTCACCTTCCTGAGAACACCAGGACCATAGACGAAGTGAAGGCTATGGATCCCGTAGCGATCGACCAGGTGGTCATCGGCTCCTGCACGAACGGAAGACTCTCCGACATGAAGATCGCTGCTGATATCCTGAAGGGCCGCCACGTTGCCAAGGGTCTGAGAGTCATCATCATCCCCGCCACACAGGCCATCTACAAGGAATGCATCAGGCTGGGATATATCGACACATTTATTGATGCAGGCTGCGTGGTATCCACACCGACCTGCGGACCCTGCCTCGGAGGCTACATGGGTATCCTTGCAGAAGGCGAGAGGGCAGTCGCAACCACCAACCGCAACTTCGTAGGCCGTATGGGACACGTCAAATCAGAAGTTTATCTGGCATCCCCCGCAGTGGCTGCGGCATCCGCAGTTCTCGGAAGGATCGCAGGACCTGATGAGATCTGATCTAAGGAGGACGAAATGAAAGCACACGGAAGAGTACATAAATACGGAAACAACGTAGATACAGATGTCATCATTCCCGCAAGGCACCTCAACACCCAGGACCACAAAGAACTGGCCTCCCACTGCATGGAGGACATTGACAAGGACTTTGTGAACAATGTAAAACAGGGTGACATCATGGTAGCGGGAGACAACTTCGGCTGCGGATCGTCACGTGAGCACGCCCCCATAGCCATCAAGGCCGCAGGGATCGACTGCGTGATCGCGAATACCTTTGCGAGAATATTTTACAGAAATTCCATAAACATCGGACTTCCCATCATGGAATGCCCCGAGGCTTCCGAAAAGATCGAGGCCGGCGATGAGGTGGAAGTGGATTTCGACTCCGGAGTAATCAGGAACCTGACAAAGGGAGAAGAGTATCAGGCTCATCCCTTCCCGGAATCGATCCAGAAGATCATAAAGGCAGGCGGACTGCTTAACAGCATCGCGGAGGAGAGCAAATAATGGGATACAGGATAACAGTTTTAGCCGGAGACGGCATAGGACCCGAGGTGGTGAATGAGACCCTGAAGGTCCTGGATAAAGTAGGAAAGAAGTTCGGAAGAGAATTCGAATACGATCACTGCCTGATAGGCGGAGCGGCGATCGACGCCACAGGTGAATGCCTGCCGAAGGAGACGGTGGAAAAGGCACTTGCATCAGACGCAGTCCTTCTCGGTGCGGTAGGCGGACCCAAGTGGGACAGCCAGCCCGCGGCGAACAGGCCCGAAAAGGCTCTTCTCGGAATCAGAAAGGCTCTCAACCTCTACGCCAACCTGAGACCGGCAGTCGTATTCGATGAGCTGAAGGACGCATCGCCCCTTAAGAGCGAGATCCTTCAGGGCGGACTTGATATACTTATCGTAAGGGAACTTACCGGAGGCATCTACTTCGGAGAGCACGAGCTTAAGCCCGAGACAGATCCTGAGATCGGCGAAGTGGCCTATGACGTGGAAGAATACTCCCAGATGGAGATCAGAAGGATCGCAAGAGTGGCCTTTGATCTTGCCATGAAGAGGGGTAAGAAGGTCACATCCGTTGACAAGGCAAACGTCCTCGAGAGTTCCAGACTCTGGAGAAGGACGGTGGCTGAGGTCGCAAAGGATTATCCCGAGGTCGAACTGGACAACCTCTACGTGGATAACGCAGCAATGCAGCTGGTGAGAGCTCCCAAACAGTTCGACGTGATAGTCACCTCGAACATCTTCGGAGACATACTTTCCGACGAAGCCAGCCAGATCACGGGCTCCATCGGAATGCTGCCTTCAGCAAGCCTTACGGAAGGAAGCTTCGGAATGTATGAGCCGGTACACGGTTCTGCTCCCGATATCGCAGGCACAGGAAAGGCCAACCCCATAGCGACCATACTTTCAGCTGCAATGATGCTGAGATACAGCCTGGGACTTTCTGAAGAGGCCGACGCGATAGAGAATGCTGTGAACGAATTCCTGAAAGCAGGATACAGGACACCGGACCTTCAGGCATCACCCGACCATAAGGTCGTAGGAACCGAGGAAGCCGGAAACCTCATCGCAGACATGATATGAGTAAATAAAACAAAAGATATATATCGGAGGAAAAACTAATTATGGAAATCAAGATCACCAAAACCGCTGACCCCAAGCCGATCCCTCAGGATGAGTCCACGCTGGGATTCGGACTTAAATTCACTGACCACATGTTCCTTATGGACTGGGACGAGGGAGAAGGCTGGCATGACGCCAGAGTAGTTCCTTACGGACCCCTTGAGATCGACCCCGCATCCACAGTACTTCACTATGCACTCGAGATCTTCGAAGGACTTAAGGCTTACAGAACAGCAGAAGGCAAGATCCAGCTCTTCAGACCCATCGAGAACGCAAGACGTCTTAACAGATCGGCTGCCAGATTCTCCATGCCTGAGATCCCTGAAGATGATTTCGTACAGGCCGTAAAGACAGTTGTCGACGTGGACGGCGAATGGGTACCTCATGGATTTGGTACTTCATTATATATCAGACCCTTCATGTTCGCAGACCAGGTAGACCTGGCTCTTCATAAGGTAAAACACTACAGATTCGTTATCATCCTTTCACCTTCCGGAAGCTACTACGCTGAGGGACTCAACCCCGTAAGCATCATGATCGAGGACGAGGATGTAAGAGCGGTAAGAGGCGGTACAGGCTTCACCAAGTGCGGAGGAAACTACGCTGCTTCCCAGAGAGCAGGAGACCGCGCCATGGCAAAGGGTTATTCACAGGTTCTCTGGCTTGACGGAGTTGAGAGAAAGTACGTTGAAGAAGTAGGCGCCATGAACATCATGTTCAAGATCGACGGCACAGTCGTAACTCCTTCCATCGATGAAGGCTCCATACTCGGCGGCATCACCAGAAAGAGCATCCTGGAATACCTGAGATCAGAGGGTATCCCATGCGAAGAGAGAAAGATCTCCGTGGATGAACTTATGGAAGCCGCAAGGACAGGTAAGCTTGAAGAGGCTTTCGGCTGCGGAACAGCTGCAGTAATCTCTCCTGTAGGCGTACTCGCATACAAGGATGAAGTATTTGAGATCAACGGCGGAAAGATCGGTGAGACTTCCCAGATGCTCTACGATACGCTTACAGGTATCCAGTGGGGCAAGATCGAAGACAAGATGGGCTGGGTAGTACCCGTTAAATAAACCATACGGAGAAACGGTAATGACAGAAGAAATGCTGAGCCTCGAAAGATTTGAAGAGGCGAGTGAAGAAGTAAAAAAAGTAACGCTGGATACCAAACTGGTATACAGCGATTATCTCAGCAAGCAGACCGGGAACAAGGTGTATCTCAAGCCGGAAAACATGCAGAGGACGGGAGCGTATAAGCTGAGAGGAGCGTACTATAAGATCAGCACACTATCTAAAGAGGAGCGCAAAAAAGGACTGATCACGGCATCTGCAGGAAACCATGCCCAGGGCGTAGCTTATGCGGCCCAGGCATACGGCGTGAATGCGGTGATCGTAATGCCCACTACTACACCTCTCATCAAGGTGAACAGGACGAAGAGCTACGGAGCGGAAGTCATACTTTACGGAGACGTGTACGACGAATCCTGCGAATACGCGCTCAAGCTTGCTGAAGAGAAGGGCTATACCTTCGTGCATCCCTTCGACGATACAGCTGTGGCCACAGGTCAGGGAACCATCGCCATGGAGATCTTCAAGGATCTCCCGCTGGTAGACTATATCCTGGTTCCGGTAGGCGGAGGCGGACTTGCCACGGGAGTTTCCACCCTCGCCAAGCTGCTGAATCCCAAGATCAAGGTCATAGGAGTAGAACCCGCAGGAGCAGCCTGCCTCAAGGCATCTTTAGAAGCGGGAGAAGTGGTGACGCTTCCCACTGCATACACCATAGCAGACGGTACTGCGGTAAAGACCCCCGGTTCCGTCATCTTCCCGTACCTTCAGAAGAACCTGGACGGCATAATCACCATAGAAGACGAGGAACTCGTCATGAGCTATCTGGACGTGGTGGAAAATCACAAGATGGTAGTCGAGAACTCAGGGCTTCTGGCTGTGGCTGCCGTAAAGCATCTTGACGTGAAGGATAAGCGCATAGTTGCCATCCTTTCCGGCGGAAACATGGACGTTATAACCATGAGTTCAGTCATCCGTCAGGGTCTCATCATGAGAGACAGGGTATTCACGGTATCCGTACTTCTTCCCGACAAGCCGGGCGAACTGAACAAGGTGGCATCCATCATCGCTGAGGAGAACGGAAACGTAATCAAACTGGAGCACAACCAGTTCGTATCCATCAACAGAAACGTGGCTGTGGAACTGAAGGTTACGATAGAAGCCTTCGGAACGGATCACAAGAATAAGATCATGGATGCTCTGGCAGCCAGGGGTTACGACCCCCAGATCACCACAACAAACGTATAAACGAAAAGGCGCAGGCGAAAGCCTGCGTTTTCTTTTTCTGAAAAATCCCATATCTATTTCCATTTTTTATGAAAAGGAGTATTATATTCTAGGAGTAAAATTTCGTGAAAGTGGAAAACATTTATGTCAGTTAAGAATTGTAAAAAAACGATCATTGAGCCAATCGTGTTTCTGGTGATATTCATAGCTTTGTTTGGTGCCATAGGACACCGCATGGGAGTGGTCAACATGCTGAGCACCCTTATGAACACGGCTTATGATCTTCTCATGAATACGGTCTTTTATATTATGGCCATCGCCGTCCTCGCGGGAGCCATCGGCTCTGTCCTAAGCGAGTTCGGAGTGATCGGGCTGATCAACACCATCGTATCGCCTCTGATGAAGCCGGTCTACGGACTTCCCGGAGCGGCCTCCGTGGGAGTCATGACGACCTACCTTTCGGATAATCCGGCCATCCTGGCTCTGGCTGATGACAAGGCCTTCATCAGATACTTCAGAAAATATCAGGTGCCGGCCCTCACCAACATCGGCACTGCCTTCGGCATGGGAGCCATAATCACCACTTTTGTAATAGGACTTAGTGCCGGCGGCACTTCCGGACTTGTGACAGCAGCCATAGTCGGCAACGCCGGAGCCATCATCGGGAGCATCGTATCCACGAGGCTCATGCTGATCTTTACGAAGAAGGAATACGGAACGGAGTCGTGGGCGCTTGAGGAATATGCAGAAATGATGGAAACGGACGAGAATGAGTGCCTTCCAAAGAAGAGCATAGGCCTGAGGCTCATAGAATCAACGCTTTCCGGAGGCAAGTCCGGAGTGAAGATCGGCCTGGAGATCATCCCGGGAGTGCTGATCATCTGCTCCCTGGTGCTGATGCTCACAAACGGACCTTCAGCGGACGGCACATACACCGGAGCAGCCTTTGAAGGGGTGGGAGTCTTCCCATGGATCGCTGAAAAGCTGTCCTTCATACTGAAACCTCTCTTCGGCTTCAGCTCCAATGAGTGCATCTCCATACCCATTACAGCCCTGGGTTCCGCAGGGGCGGCCATCGCGCTGATCCCCGAGATGATCAAAACAGGTCAGGCAAGCGGAGCGGACGTAGCGGTATTCACCGCAATGTGCATGTGCTGGAGCGGATATCTCAGCACACACGTGGCCATGATGGACAGCCTGGGAGCCAGGCAACTCACCGGCAAAGCCATCCTTTGCCATACCATCGGCGGCATCTGCGCCGGGGTCGCGGCTCACTGGATCTTCGTGATCATAGTCTGAAGACAATAATGAAAAAAGGCCTTCTTACGAAGGCTTTCAAATAGCAATTACTAGATGTATTTAAGTTTTGTGGGAACCGGAGCGCTGATGGGTTCAACTTTCTTTTCAGGCTTACGTCCTGCGTATCTGCTGATTCCCATGGCATAGGCGAAATCCATAGGGCTTTCAATGCTGTCATTGTTTGATGTTTTCTTCATGCCAAATGCATATAAGAAATCGTTAACGCTGTTATTATCTTTATTTATTTTTCTCTTATTATTTTCCATGATGCACTCCCTGATAATTATCGAATGATCAACAGATGTTTATGCTCTGACAGGAACGAGGTTGACTTTTCCTTCGCTCTTCCTGTCGAGGGATACGTTGCGGAAGTATACCGCAAGATTAAGAAGGACTATTGCAAGGTTGATCAGATATACTACAAGTACATAGTTGATGTTGCCGCTGATGATCTTGGCTGCGATACCGCCGAGATATCCGGTGATGATCAGCAGAAGGAAGGGAAGGCTTGTTCCCTTGGCAGTTCTTGCCTTATAAGCTTTCATCATGTTGATAGGCCAGGAAAGGCCGAAGCATACGAGCATTAACGTTTCAAATAATGAGCCCATTGGATTTACCTCTTTTCAAATAATTGCTACTGTGTTTTAGTGTTTTTATTGACTCTATGATAAACCAACGGTGCATAAAATCAATTTTTCAAAAGAATAATAAATAAATTTTCAAGTTTCGCACTTTTTTTACTTTTTTAAGTCCATAACGATGCTTTTTTAATATATAATTGCTGTAACACGTGAGGTACATATTATATTAAGGTAGGAAAGTTGAAGAAAAGCAGATTTACATTAAAACGATATAATTTTGCTGTACAGCTGATCATGGTCATATCCCTTGCTTTGATCCTCGGGACATTCGGCATATATTTCAGTATCCATGACGGTTCCGTTCAGAGGGACCTGAATCTGAGAAATGCCGCGGAGTCGGCGGCACGCATGGGCCAGATCCTGAATGATGCGGGAAAGACTCCTGAAGAGATGACTGCCGAACTGGACGGTCTCAAGGACTCCATGGAGGAAATCGACGCAATATCCATAGTCGGGTCCGATAACATAAGGCTTTACCACTCCAATCATGAACTCATAGGTACGGTATATGACGGCACGATGCCGGATTTCGATAATAACGGAGCGTGTTACGTCGTAAATGAAGAAGGACCCTCGGGCCCCCAGAGAAGAGCTTACGCAGTCATAGAAGGGGAAAACGGTGAGGCATCTGGCTTTGTCATGACTCTGATGCTTATGTCCAGCATAAAAGAAAGGAATCTCAAGGTACTGCTTATTTTCCTTGGCATGATCATTCTTGCCAGCGCTGCGGAGTTTCTGATCTCCATGAAGATATCGAAGAAGGTAAGCGAAAGCCTCATGGGATTTGAGCCAGACGTATTCTCGGCGATGTATAAAGTAAGAGATGACATCCTGGAATCTCTTGATGAGGGAGTCATAGCTGTGGATGCGGATTCTGAAGTGATCTTCATGAATAAGGCGGCTTCTGAAATGATTGCCGGCGATGGGAAGCAGGACAGCCCGGAGTCTCTCGGATCCAGATTGCTTTCCGGAGCCATCGGCAAGGGAGAAAAGGAAGTGTCCATTCCCGTCAACCTTCATAACGACGTGGACATAATCATGGACAGGCATCCCATAATCGAAGAAAACAGAGCGGTGGGCGCCGTAGGGATCCTGCACGACAGGACTGAGTATACGCGCCTTGCCGAGGATCTGGCAGGCACCAGGTTCCTGGTGGACTCCATGAGGGCAAATAATCATGATTTCACTAACAAGCTGCACGTTATCATGGGGCTGATCCAGATGGAGATGTATGACGAAGCCCTGAACTACATCCAGAACATCACCATCGTCCAGAGGGAGACCATAAGCAAAATAATGAAGCGCATCAGCTGTCCGGCTCTGGCCGCCCTTCTGATAGGCAAGAACGCCAGGGCGTCGGAACTTAACGTCAGATTCACCTTTGATGAGGAAAGCTCGCTGGATACCGACGTCCACATACCGGACGACGTACTGGTAACCATAACGGGTAACCTGATAGATAATGCCTTCGACGCCATGAACGGCAAAGGAAGCGAGTACACGCCTGAAAATCTGGACAAGGAACTCAAGGTAGGCATCTATTCAAAGGGTGGGGACCTTGAGATAAAGGTCGAGGACAACGGCCCCGGAATAAAGGCAGAAAATCTGGAGCACGTATTTGAAAACGGTTTTTCAACCAAGGGAGACGGAAGAGGCATAGGTCTGCACCAGGTATATTCTCTTGTAAAAGCGTACGGAGGAACTATCGATATTGATTCAAAGGAAGGCAAAGGCACTTCCTTCAGGCTTGAATTCAAGGAAGGAAAGAGTAAGAATGTATAAGATCATGATAGTGGAAGACGATCCCATGGTCGCCATGATAAATGAACAGTTCGTAAACCGCTGCGGTGACTTTTCCGTGACACACAGGTGCAGTAACGGAGAGGATGCACTGGCGATCCTCGTCAGCGCTCCTGTGGATCTGGTCATAATGGACGTATACATGCCGCGCCTTGACGGCATCGAGACTCTGAAAAAGATCAGAGAGAAGGACATTCCGGTTTCGGTCATAATGGTGACCGCGGCAAATGATAACAGCACGGTGGAAGAGGCGGTGAGACTGGGAGCTATCGACTATCTGGTGAAGCCCTTCACCTTTGACAGATTCAAGCAGGCTCTCGAAAAGTTCAGGAACAGCAAGCAGGTCCTGGACTCTGACAGAGCTCTGGATCAGAGAAATATAGACATACTCCTTGGAAATTCGCCGGTAGTCAGACAGGAGCAGGAGCCCAAGGGAATTCAGGATAAGACCAGGGAAAGGCTCATGGATTGCCTTGCGGTCTCAGGAGAGTGGCTTACGGGAGAGGAGATCTCGGAAAGAACCGAGTTATCCGTAGTGACAGTCCGCAAGTATATGAATTATCTGGTAGACACAGGCGAAGTACAGGGAAGGATGAACTACGAGACAGGCGGAAGACCCTCAATGCTGTACAGAGTACCTCTCAAATAAAAATGCGGGAACAGACGGAGCATAACCCCCGAAAGGGGGTTTTTATATTAAAAATTTTAAAAGGGTTTGTAATCAGAAAAACATATGTTAAACTATAGTCAATGTTTAGGAGAATGTGATCATCCATATCCAGGTGATAAGGAGGAATTATTAAATGAAAAAAGCATTACTTGCAGTGAGTTTCGGAACATCCTTTAACGATACGAGGGAGAAGACTATCGATGTCATTGAAAGAGATCTGGCGGTGGCATTTCCGGACAGAGCCTTCTACAGGGCATGGACCAGTAAGATAATAACTGAAAAACTGAAAGAACGTGATGGATGCTGTATCGACATGCCACAAGAAGCACTTGAGAGAATGAAGAAAGACGGGGTCACAGACGTCTTAGTACAGCCTACTTTTATTATACCGGGACTGGAATTCGAGTATCTTAAGGAAAAAATCTCGGTGTATGAAAAAGAGTTTGATTCCATAAAGATGGGAAGGTCTCTGGTTGGCAGCAGAGATGATGCAGCTGAAGTAGCGGGTATCATCGCGAGAGATATAAGAACAGATGATGATGAGGCTCTGGTACTCATGGGACACGGAGTGTTTAATGGGAACAATGCGGTATACCTGGATTTGGAAAAGGCGATACATGATCACGGATACGAAAGAGCCTTCATAGGGACTGTGGAGGCGGAGCCGGGACTGGAAGACGTACAGAAAAAGGTGAAAAATTCAGGAACAAAAAAAGTTCTTCTCACACCGCTGCTGATCGTTTCCGGAGACCATGCCAATAATGATATGGCCGGAGATGGTGATGATTCCTGGGCAACGGCTTTCAGAAGAGAAGGTATAGAAGTAAGGTGCCTTCTCAAGGGTTTGGGTGAATACAAGGCTATAAGGGAGATGTTTAAAAAACATGCAAAAGAGGCAAAATAGGATTTGACCGGTTAGCTGTTGACAACTGAGACGGCGTATGCTATAGTTTACACAATAATTGATAATTAATTAATAACAAATATACAGGGAGTAGCGCTTTCACGGAAGCGCTTTAAAAGGGAAACAGGTGAGAGACCTGTGCTATCCCGTAACTGTAATTGATTTGGTCTTTCATAAAGTCACTGGAGAGATCCGGGCGGATGATCTGCCTGCTGTATGCTCCGGGAAGGCGAAAGTCCTTACATCATAAGCCAGGAGACCTGCTTTCTGTACATTATCTTATGTGTCACGAGGTATGGCACCGATGATGAATAGGACATGACCGTTTTGCGGATGCTAGTTTTAATTGTTCGTTTATTGTTGCCGACCTGTTTCACAGGCCGGCTTTTTATTATCCATTAAGGAGGAAAGTATATGAAAAAGAAACTATTGGTAGTTATCCTTGCACTTACTATGCTGTTTGTTTTTTCAGCGTGCGGTGATGACAACACAGTAACAGGATCAAAGGGCGATACTTATACTGTACAGGAAGGAAACATCGCAGTAGGAATCGACGGAAATGAATACGAACCCTACACCATCACCCTGAACCTTGAACGTTCCGGTATCGGACAGAACATGGAAGAGACCTTCACAGCTCCTCCTGTCGCAGCCATCGCTGACGGAGACCAGATGGCTGACTTCTTCTTCGATCTCGGACTTGAAGACCACATGGCAGGATTCACAAGAGGTGCCTGCTGGTCAACAGTTTCCAACTATCCTGCAAGGGACAAGGTGACCAAGATCACTGAAGACGGCGTGAATTTAAGGAACGCTTCCAAGGAGCAGATCATCGCTACAGGCTGTGATTTCATGATGGGATGGGATTCACTCTTCTCAGACGACAACTTCTCAGTTCAGTTCTGCCTCGACAACAATATCGTTCCTTACTTCCCGTACTGCTGCTCTGACTCTGCCACATTTGAAGACATCTATAAGGACTATGAAGTTCTCGGACATGTTTTCGGATGCACGGAACTGGCAGAACAGAAGGTACAGGCAATGAAGGATAAGCTTGCGGAAGTAAGAGAAACTCTTGGCGAAGACGTTTACAAGGATCCCATCACCGTATTCGTATATGACTCCGGTGAGGACGCTCCTTTCACAGCATGTCAGGGAGTTCCCGGCGACATGATCAAACTTGCCGGCGGCATCTCCATCTTTGACGATATCGAAAAGGGCTGGGCTACACCTTCATGGGAAGAAGTAGTTGCAAGAGATCCCGACGTTATCCTGATCCTTGACTATGACTACGATACAGAAGCCAAGACTGAATTCCTGAAGACCAACGAGTTCACCTCTCAGCTGAGAGCTGTCAAAGAGGGCAGGATCTATTCAGCATGCTGCTCCGACATGCAGGGATCAGCAGGTTCCGCAGGAACTGTTGAGATAATGGCTAAACAGTTCTATCCTGAAAAATTCAATTAAAGGAAGACACTGACAACTTTTTTCATTTATTTGTGCCAGCAGGCCCGGATGATCCGGGCCTGCTATCGGTCGTTAAAAAGGAGTCTGAAATGGACAAGGAAAAAACACCGGTTTTCCCGCTGCACAAGAGATCGCATTATCTGTGCTTTTGCTGCATCATGGTGGTGATATTGTTTTTCTCATTTATCATGGCTACGACTCT
>CACZGZ010000017.1 GCA_902780845.1 uncultured Eubacteriales bacterium | reverse complement strand
GCGGCCACCACTGGATAGCAAGAAGGGTCAGAGATGAAGAAGTCGTTATCATGCCCAACCAGTTCGGAATGGACAGATTTGACTTCGATGACGCCTTCGGAGACAAGAAGGAAAACCTCTGCTCAGAGGACCTCAGAGAATTCGTAAAGGACAATTACCTGGATCTCGGTCAGGGCGGTGAGTTCAACCCAAGGGATGCCTTCGGTTCAAAGTCATCCCACGATCACGTGTACAACACGCCCAGAGCGTGGTATATGGGAAGGACGCTTTGCCCCACGAGGTATAAGTGGGACGGGGATGGAGCGGACTTCACTCCCGCAAGCGACAATATTCCCTGGTCATTCGTGCCGGAAAAGAAGCTGGCGGCTGAAGACGTGGCAGTGCTGCTTTCATCTCACTATGAGAACACTCCCTATGATCCCTTCGCAAAATATGCGGAGAAGCCCGGCATATACAGACCTATAGGGATCAACAGGACGGGAGTCACATCCATCTGTCAGATCAGAGGATACATGCCTGAAGAGCTTAGAGCGGTAGAGTGGGTATGCTTCTCATCCAGCACATACGGTGCCTTTGTCCCCCTCTATACAAACGTCAGCAGGATACCCGGATATTTTTCAGACGTGACCCTTGACGTAAGTACGGAAAATCTGTACTGGGCGAGCAGGCTTATCGGAGCGCTGGCAGATCCGCATTACGGAAATGCCATCATGAACGTGGACAGATATAAGAATGCAGTCGCTTCCCGCGGACGCGGTCTGATCCTGGAATACGACAAAAAAATGATGGCTTCCGGAAAATACGATCTCTTTGAAGAGGCCAACGACAAAATATCGCAGATGGCAAAGGAAGAAACAGATAAGTGCCTGAATGCCGTACTTACGGTTGCAGGAAACGGAATGAAGAACGGATACAGCAGATCGGACAACTAAAATAACAAAAGGTCAGCAAAGCGCTGACCTTTTTAGTTTGTTTTCTCAGATGGTTATAATAAAGTCGGTTATGAGGTCCTTTATGAAAAGGAAGTAGGCTCCATATGCGATTGCGATATAGGGCACCATGGGCCTGGTCTCCTTGAGATGTATCTGCTTCCTTAGGAGCTGGTATCCGAAGTGCAGGCCGCTCAAGAGGGTGCTCAGCACGAAGATGATGAGAACTCCGTAGAGTCCTGTAAGGAAGCCGATGGCTGTGAAAAGCTTGATGTCCGCACCGCCCAGGACCCATTTTTTGTAAACGGCTCGTGAAAGAAGGGCGATGATCAGCATGATAAGAAGTCCGGCGCCGGCACCGATCAGGCTGTCGTAGACAGCGTGCCTGTGATAGAGAGCCATCTTCTGCGGAAGGAATCCGAGTCCTGTGAGTACCAGAAGCATTATCAGCTGGTCGGGTACTATCATGTATTTGATATCCGCTATGGACATGAGAAGAAGAAGCCACAGTGAAAACAGCACCGGTATCGCCAGTGCCGGGTCTCTCACTCCCATGTAGATGCCTACAGCTATAAAAAGGCCTGTGAAGACGTACTTGAAGGGCACCGACTTGATCCTCTGGGTGGACATGTCTTTTAGTTCCTCAGAGGGTTCTTCGCCGTAGTCCGTGAGCCAGGCGGGCGGTATTCTGTTGAAGAAGTATACTGCGCTGTTTCCGAGAAGCGTTCCCAGCAGGATCGCTATAGCGCAGGTAAGAAGTATCTGAAGGGGTAAAGTCATATTTCTCCTTTCCGAAAATGTATGTCATCCCTTGATAAGAATGATTTTATCATATATGGGAGTTTAAGACAATAAAGTTTGCCAACCCATATGTGATGTGGTAAAATACTATGGATAATGGAAAAGAATTTTTTGCTGAAAATTGCATATGACGGATCCGGTTTCAGCGGCTGGCAGAGGCAGCCGGACAAGAGGACCGTACAGGGTGAACTTGAGCATGCGATAAGCGTGTTCACCGGTACCGAGGTGAAACTGAGCGGCACATCCAGGACGGACGCAGGGGTGCATGCCCTCATGCAGTGCGCTACCCTTAAAGGTGACTTCAGCATACCGCCTGAAGGTCTGATGCGAGCCGTGAACAATCTCCTCGCCGGAGGGATGAACAAAAAGAATCCCGTGGGAGATGTTCAGATACTCAGCATCACGGAGATGCCAGAGGATTTCCATGCAAGGTTCAACTGCAAAGGCAAGACCTACAGGTACGTGATCACAAGCGGTGAAAAGGACATATTCAGAAGGAACTACGCCTATTGGGTGCCTGAGAAGCCCGACGCTGAAAAGATGAGAGAAGGTGCCTCATATCTCGTGGGGACCCATGATTTTGCGGCCTTCCAGTCATCAGGCGGAAACGAAAGGGAGACCACGGTACGGACCATCAGCGACATAAGGGTCACTGAAGAGGGAAACGACACCATAATAGAAGTCACCGGAGACGGTTTTTTGTACAATATGGTGAGGATCATCACGGGAACTCTTCTGGAAATGGGTACCGGAAAGAAGGATCCGAAGGACATGAAAACGATAATAGAAGGCCTGGACAGGGCGAAGGCGGGTCACACCGCACCGGCTGAAGGGCTGTATCTCAAGGAAATATATTTTTAGGAGGCAGAAATGGCAAGACCTACATGGGACGAATACTATATGCAGATGGCGGAACTGGCAGCTACAAGATCCACTTGCTTAAGAAGGAACGTGGGTGCGGTGATCGTGGTAGATAATCACGCTGTAGCTACCGGATACAACGGGGCCCCCAAGGGAGTAAAGCACTGCGCTGAGATCGGCGGATGCCTGAGACAGAAACTCAACATCCCTTCGGGACAGAGACATGAACTCTGCAGAGCACTTCACGCTGAACAGAACGCCATAATCCAGGCTGCGGCCATGGGTCATGCTGTAGAAGGCGGGACCATCTACGTCACTCATCAGCCATGCGTGATCTGCTCCAAGATGATAATAAATGCGGGCATCAAAAGGATCGTAGTCAAGGAGGGCTATCCCGATGAGATGGCAGTGGAGATCCTGGAAGAAGCAGGACTCAAAGCTGTAATGCTGGGCGACAAATAACCATATGAGACCAACCGGGGCGCGATCAGCCCCGGTCTTTGAATTTATTTATACTAATGAAAAAGATAACTTTGGGAGTTCTGGCACACGTAGATGCCGGAAAGACAACTTTATCTGAAGCGATACTCTATCTTACGGGAACCACCAGGAAAGCCGGAAGAGTGGATTCCGGGGACACCTTTCTGGATACCGACAGGATGGAGATAGACCGCGGGATCACCGTGTTCTCGAAAGAGGCGCGGTTCAGAACGGGGGATCTCAACGTGACCCTCGTGGATACTCCGGGTCATGCGGACTTCAGTGCTGAGATGGAGAGAGCTTTATCCGTTCTGGATCTGGCTCTTCTTGTGGTGAGCGGAGCTGAAGGCGTCCAGAGCCACACCATCACCCTTATGAAGCTTTTCAAAGCTTACGGCATTCCCGTGGTTATCTTTGTGAACAAGATGGACATGCCGGGAACGGACGGGGCGGAAGTGCTGAAGGACATCAGAAAGCACCTGCCGGAAGCCGTGGACTTTTCGGAGATCGAAGAAGCGGTTTTAAAGGATCAGGAAGTTTTTAAATCGTATATGTCCGATCCAAGTGCGAATTATCTGCCGGATGAGATCGCGGAAGAGATCGCCACGGGTTCGGAAAAACTCATGGAAAGCTATCTTGACGGCGGGATAAGCGTAAAGGATGCCTCCGATGCGATCGGAAGAAGAGAGCTGTTTCCCGTGGTCTTCGGCTCTGCCCTTAAGATGGACGGAGTGGAGGGACTCCTCAAAATACTGGAGATATTCTCTCCCGTCAGGACATATCCTGATGATTTCAGCGCTGTAGTATACAAGATAACAAGGGACGCCAATGGAAACCGCCTGACGAATCTCAAGGTGACCGGCGGAGTGCTCAGGAACAAGATGCAGCTTGAGACCGGGACCTTCGGAGAGGACGAGGAGAAGGTCATCGAAAAAGCCGAACAGATCAGGCTGTATAACGGCGATAAATTCTCAAATGTGAATCTGGCTGAAGCAGGCACGATCTGTGCCGTGCTGGGCCTTAAGAGCACCTATGCGGGCCAGAGGCTCGGTAATATAACGGAAGAGGACAGCAGGCCCTTTATAGAGCCCGCACTGACTTACACCTTAAGGATGCCGGGCGGAGAGGACGCTGTCACCATGCTGACGAAGATGCGCGAACTCGAAGAGGAAGATCCCGCTCTTAAGGTCTCGTGGGAAGAGCGTACCAAGGAGATAAAGGTCAGCATAATGGGAGAGCTTGAAAAGGATCTCCTGATTTACAGGATAAAGGAACGCTTCGGGATCGATGCCGAGCTTGTAAAGGGGAAAGTGATATATAAGGAGACCATAAGCCGGCCTGTGATCGGAATAGGTCATTATGAGCCCTTAAGACACTACGCTGAAGTCAGGCTTCTTCTGGAGCCCCTTCCTGAAGGCGCGGGTCTGGTGTTCGAATCGGACGTTTCCGAAGATGAACTCTCTAAAAACTGGCAGCGCCTAATAATGAAGCATCTTCTTGAAAGACGCCATAAGGGTACTCTTACGGGTTCCGAGATCACGGATATGAGGATCAGCATAATAGCGGGAAGAGCGCATCTCAAGCACACTGAAGGCGGAGACTTCAGACAGGCTACCTACAGAGCTGTGAGAAACGGACTGAGAAAAGCTCTTTCTGAAGGAAATGCGGTACTTTTGGAACCCATGTACGACTTTACGGTTTACGTTGACCGGAAGTACATCGGAAGGATCCTGACGGATATGGACAGGTTCGGAGCGTCCTGCAGGATAGAAGAAGATACTGCGGACGGTATCGCTGTAATAAAGGGAAGAGGACCGGTAGCGGCCCTAGGCGAATACCAGATGGAGATGAATGCATTTTCGGAGGGTACCGGAAGATTCATGGCGGTCCCGGGAGGCTACGGTCCCTGCCGCGATCAGGACGAGGTGGTAGAAGCTGCGGGATATGATCCGGACAGCGATATATACAATCCCTGCGGTTCCGTGTTCACCGATCACGGCGCCGGAGTTTACGTGGAATGGGATCAGGTGGAGGAGCTTGCTCATACAGAAGGCGGGCTCAGAGCCTTGAACGCCGCACCTGAAGCAACGAATCAGGCTGAGCCTTCGGACAGGATAGGAAGAGGGACTGCCGGAAACGATGAAAAGGTGCTTAAGAGCATCTTCGAAAAAACCTACGGAAAGAGTAAAAGAGACGAGCAGCTTCTGAAGGAAGCGAGATCAAGGGCAACAAGGCAGCCCTCTCTTGAAGAGAACAACTTCCCCAGACCGAATCCGCGCGCTCAGAAAGGAAAGGGAAAGACCTATCTTGTGATAGATGGATATAACGTACTTTATGCCTGGGATGAGTTTAAGGAGCTCAGGGAAGCGAACATAGACGGAGCACGTGAGGCGCTGATCGAGATACTACAGAATTATCAGGGCTATGCGGGAACCGGAATGACTCTGGTATTTGACGGATACAAGGCTAAGAGCAATCCCGGAGAAGAGCTGAAATACGGAGATCTCAACGTGGTCTACACGGGAGAAGGAAAGACTGCCGACCGTTTCATAGAAGAATTCTCCCATGAAAACGCGAAGAAATACGATATAACCGTGGTCACCTCCGACAGGATGGTCCAGATGTCATCTTTAGGCTACGGCTCGGGCAGACTTTCATCGGCAGAATTACACGCTGAGGTGACAGGAGCCATACAGGAGATAAGGGCTATCATAGGAAATCATAAGGGGTCCCGCAACAGACCTTTTGAAGAACTGCTGGAAACGGAATAATGATTTGATAATCAGGCGTTTTTAGTGTATAATATATTGTCGATTTTTGATCGAACACTGACGATCCATCAGACAGGCAGCTGGGGAGTATCTCTAAGGATCGGCTTATTCTGAGGAGTAATAATGTTAGAAATAACACCGTTAAAATTTGAAGATGATAAACTTACTATCCTGGATCAGACGAAGCTTCCGGGTGAGGAAGTGTGGATAGAACTTGAAACCAGGGAAGACGTCTGGGACGCCATCAAGAAACTCAAGGTAAGAGGAGCCCCGGCCATAGGAGTATGTGCCGCATACGGGCTGTATATCTCCGTAAAGGGATTCTGTCCCAAGCGCGACGGAGGTTATGAATGTAAGGAACGCGTAAAGGTATTTCCCGAATATGTCAGGGAAGCTGCGGATTACCTGAATTCATCGAGACCTACAGCGGTAAACCTGAGCTGGGCGCTGAACCGTATGGTTGCAAGGCTTGAAGAGGCATATAAGGAAGAACCTGCCTTAAAGTGCCAAAATGCCAAAAAGATCCTTCTTCAGGAAGCGATAAAGATCCATCAGGAGGACGTGGACGCATGCATGGCCATGGGAGAATACGGACTTGAGCTTCTCAAGCCCGGAATGGGAATAGAGACCCACTGCAATGCAGGCACCATCGCTACTTCCAAATACGGCACCTGCCTGGCACCCATACATCTCGGACAGGAAAGAGGATATAACTTCAAGGTGTTTTGTGACGAGACCAGACCTCTCCTTCAGGGAGCAAGGCTCACAGCCTGGGAGCTTGTGAAGAACGGTGTGGATACCACACTTATCTGTGACAACATGGCCTCTACCGTAATGAAGAACGGCTGGATAGATGCGGTTGTGGTAGGCTGCGACAGGATGGCAGCAAACGGCGACGGAGCGAATAAGATAGGTACTTCCGGGCTTGCGATCCTGGCTCATGAATACGGCATTCCGTTCTACATGTTCGTACCCACTTCTACCATAGATCTCAACACTCCCACGGGAGATGACATCCCCATCGAACTCAGGGACGGAAACGAGATCGGAGAGATGTGGTATGAAAAGCCAATGGCGCCCAAGGGGGTCAAGACATATAACCCATCCTTTGATGTTACTGATCACAAATATATAACGGCAGTGGTCACGGAAAAGGGTATCGTAAGACCTCCTTATGATATTAATTTAAAGAGATTGTTTGAACAGGATTAAAGATATATGGAAAAAAATGGATTTTTAGAGAAATATGCCAAGATACTGGTGATAATCGCGGTGTTCTGCGGAGGCGCTTCCGGACCCATCGCTGCCATCATCAGTTCTCCGGCTCTGATGATAGGATTCGGGAGGCTTACGATCGCGCTTCCCTTCTTCGCTGTACCAGTGCTGATGAAGCCTGAGAAGAGGCAGATGCTCAGAGAACTGGATAAAGAAAAATTCTTTACCACCATGGCTACAGGAGCCTTCCTCTTCCTCCATTTCTTCTGCTGGTTCACAGCGGTCAAATATACCAATGTGTCGGCGGGAGCTGTACTTGCTTCCTTCCACCCTTTGGTAGTTCTGGCTCTCACCATCTTCGTATACAAGAAAAAGGTGCCGGGCAAAGCCATAATCGCCATCCTGATCGCCCTGGCGGCGGGAGCATATCTCATGTGCTCCGACCTGAGCGCCTTCAGCGACGGTAGGACGATAGGAAACGTCCTCGCTCTTCTTGCCGGTATATTCATGGGAATATACTTCGCGGTAGGGGGCAGAGTAAGGTCCAAAATGGATGGACAGGTATATGTTATGCTGGTATTCTTCTGGTGCTGGGTATGCTTCGGGGTCGCATGTCTTATAACAGGGACCAGACTCACCGGTTATGCTGCGACGGACTATCTCGGTATCGTTGCCCTTGCCTTCGTATGTCAGATCGGATCCCACGCTGTATGGAACCTCTGCATGGGTCATGTGGATCCTCTTTATGTCAGCGCTTGGGAATCCATGGATCCTGTGGCATCCACCATACTTGCGGTGATCATTGCAAGCCAGATACCGTCCGTGAAGGAGGTCATCTGCTGCATCATTGTCGTTCTTGCTTTAATGGCATACAGCAGATTTGAATCTCAAGGAGATAAATAATGTATAAAGTTAAGCTGCAGTCCTTTGAGGGGCCTTTCGACCTTTTGGTGTATCTCATCGAAAGCGCCGAGATGAGCATCTACGATATAAGGATCAGCGAGATCACAAGTCAATATCTGGATTACATCAAGGCCATGGAGGATCAGAACATCGAGGTCGCTCAGGAGTTCATGGTCCTTGCGGCATCTCTTATCGAGATAAAGTCCAGGATGATACTTCCGAGGATCACCGAAGAGGGTGAGACCGTGATAGAGGAAGATCCGAGGACCGAACTCGTCCAGAAGATCCTGGAATACAAGCGCTTCAAGGAGATATCAGAGGACTTCAGGGAGAGGGAGGAAAGGATGAGCCACATCTACTCCAAGCCTCAGGAGGATATCTCCGAATACCTGAACAATCCGGACGAATATTTGAGCCTGGATATTAAGGCCTTCGCATCCGCTTTCTCGCTGTTCATACAGAGGAAGCAGCGAATAGAAGCTGTGAGGAAGCACTACACCAGGGTGGAACGTGAAAGGGCCACCATGGAGCACAGGATAAGTTCGATACTCAAGACTGTCAGGAAGAGGCTCGGCGAAAGGGTCAACTTCCGCGATCTGGTGGAGAACAAAAAAGACAAGTACGACGTGATCGTTACCTTCTCTTCGCTCCTTGAAATGGCGAAGGAAAGGGTAGTAAAGGTCGAACAGAAGTATAACTACGGAAACATAGAAGTTTCCGCGGGAGATAACGTAGAAAACGATGATATCCTCAGGAGATATTCTCCGGAGGAATTCAGCGAGGAGGTCCTCAATGAACAATAAAGTAATAAAATCAGCCTTCGAATCGATGCTGTTCATCTGGGGAGAACCGCTTCCTGCCAAGGATGCCGCAGATGTCTTCGGTATCGATAAGGAGACAGCCGTATCCCTTTTCAGAGAACTGATGGAAGAGTATCAGCAGGAGGGAAGAGGCATCGTAATAAGAGAGATAAACGGAGCCTTCCAGTTCACGACGAAGGAAGAGAACGCAGACTATATAGAGAAACTCTGTACTCCCGTCAAGATGAAGAGGCTCTCCCAGTCCGCTCTGGAAGTGCTGGCCATCGTTGCGTACAAGCAGCCTGTCACCAAGGGTGAGATAGAGGCTATCAGAGGCATCAAGTGCGACAGGGTAATGGAAGGACTCATGGGAAAAGGCCTGGTGGAAGCGGTAGGAAGATCGCAGGCCATCGGAAGGCCTATCCTTTACGGAACTACGGATATGTTCCTGAAGAATTTCGGTTTCACCTCCCTTAAGGATCTTCCTGAGATAGAGGATATAGAGACTGCAATAAATACCGAAGATGCAGAGATGGCTGAAGAGGATAAAGATCTCGACCAGATGGAGCTGGATATAGAATTATGAGGATAAACAAATATATTGCTCAGGCGGGAGTCTGCTCCAGAAGGAAGGCGGACGAGCTCGTGCTGAACGGAAATGTAAAAGTAAACGGCGCCGTGATGAAGGAGCCCGGATACGACGTGGCTGAGGGCGACAAGGTGACCGTGAACGGAACTGCGATAGAGGCGAGTGAAAAGCCTGTCTACTATCTCCTTAACAAGCCCGCCGGATATGTGACAACTGCAAAGGACGAGCAGGATAGGGCGACCGTTATGGATCTGGTAGCTGATATCGGAGAAAGGGTCTTCCCTGTCGGAAGGCTTGACATGAACACCACCGGCGCTCTTATCATGACGAACGACGGAAACGCATCATACAGGCTCACACATCCCAGGACGGAGGTATTCAAGACCTACCATGCTCTTGTGAAGGGTGTGCTTTCCAAGGAAAAGCTCTGGAAGCTCAGAAATGGTATCGATATCGGAGGATATGTGACCAAACCTGCCAGGGTCACGCTCCTTAAGGAGAACAAGAACTCAACGCTGGTTGAGATATCGATCTCAGAAGGAAAGAACCGCCAGGTAAGAAAGATGTGCAAGGCTGTCGGAAACCCGGTTCAGGAACTCCACAGGGTCTCGATAGGAGAGGTCAAGCTCGGAAGACTGAAGGAAGGTACCTACAGGAAACTTACGCAGGCAGAGATAGAATATATAAAGAATTGCTGAAAAAAAAGAGGCGCCATTCATGGCGCCTCTTTTAGCTTTATTCTTCACATTATGCGGAGATTATTTTCTCTTGCATTCCTTAGGTGTAACGCAGGTTCCGGAAGCTCTTGCAACAACGATGGGTTCCTCAAGGAAATCAGCTGCGGAAGCGCTGATGTCTTTTCTGGAAACAACAACTTTTCTTGCTTCAAATACCATGTGTCTTGAAGTGTTGCCGATCTTGTCGATCTCGCCGTAAGCTTCGATATAGTCACCGGCATATGTAGGAGCTAAGAATTCTACGTTGTCATATGCGCAGAATAAACCTTCGTCTCCGTCTAACTTGATGAGAAGTTCGGTAGCAACATCACCGAAAAGGTGAACCATGTGAGCTCCGTCAACTAATTCTCCACCGTAGTGAGCGTCCTTTGCAGACATTCTGAGTCTAAGTAATGATGTGATTTTTTCTTCAGCCATTTTAATAATTCTCCTTTTTAAAAAATTTGCAAATTTTTTGAATCGTTCTAGTCACGCTTACTAAGCTAAAAATAATATTGCAAAACCCGTGCCAATGGTATATCATAGGTTTCAGAGGAGAAATGAACCGTTTACGGTTCATTTGATCAGAAGGAGTGAACCGTAAATGATGCATAATTATGGAACGGTAAGAGTGCTGGAGCCCAAATTCGTAGTTCCGACGTCTGCATGGAGGCTTGACAACTCCAGAAGCATACGTCCTGACGAGATCAGAGTGGCCATTGAAAGGATACATCTGGAAGGCACGAGCTTTAAGCAGATATGCACGGAATCCAGCAATAATACGGAAAAGATCAAGCAGACCATCATAGATATAGTAATAAGAAGGGGCAAGCTGCATAACCCTGTAACGGATACCGGCGGAGTGCTTTACGGCGTTGTGGAAGCGATCGGCGACGATTACGACAACCGCTACGGGCTGTCCATAGGCGACAAGGTGATCTGCAATGCTTCCATCACGTCATTTCCCATGCATCTTGAGGATGTGGGCGAGATAGACTGGGTATACAGCCAGATAGAAGCAAAGGGATATGCGATACTTCATTCTGACATATCCATGATCAAGGTAGGGGATGACTTTCCGGTGAAAGAGATGCTTTTTGCGTTGGATGAATCAGGCACGCTGTATAAGCTCGGAAAGCTCCTGGATGACAAGAGCCGTTTCCTCATAGTAGGAAACAGCATACTCTCAAATATCCTCTACGGTTACGTGATTAGGAGGTCTCTCGGAGAAAACTGCGAGATCACCTGCGTTCTCGATAAGAGGACGGGCATAAACATAGAAGGAGAAGGCGTGAGCCGCCTGGTAGGCGATATCTTCGACCAGGTGCATCTCCTCGACATACTGAGGCCGATGGAATGCATCAGGCAGTTAGGAGAATCCTACTACGATCTATCGGTGAACTGCGCAGAGATACCGGGCGCTGAGACGGTAAACATTCTGGCTACGAGAGAAGGCGGAACGGTACTCTTCGCGAACCTGATAAACAATCTCAACATCGCCTTATACATCACTGAATCGATCTCGAAGAGCCTTAACGTGCTGGGTGCTGAAGGCTTCACCAAAGGGTATGATACCTTTGACCTTGAAATGATAAAGGAGATCGCTGAGGATTTCGGAAGCGCTGAACCGCTCGAAAGGGAAAACAATGTGCCCGCGGATGACACAGCGGAACCGTACAGCCGCTTTATGGCAAACTCGATGTATGAGGATTTCATATGCAACTCCAAGCAGATGCAGAAGGTCCTGGGAGAGATACTTAAGGTCAGCAAGTACGACTGCAACGTTATCATCTTCGGAGATACCGGTGTAGGTAAGGAAAAGGCCGCAAACCTCATACAGAAGAACTCTGACAGAAAGATGCAGCCCTTCCTCAAGATAAACTGCGGCGCCATCTCACCAAACCTCATAGAATCGGAATTCTTCGGATATGAAAGGGGAGCTTTCACCGGAGCGAACAATAACGGCAAGAAGGGCTACTTTGAGATCGCGAATAACGGCGTGCTTTTCCTGGACGAGATCGGCGAGCTTCCTCTTGAGATGCAGGCCAAACTGCTGAGAGTCATCCAGGACGGCGAGTTCTACAGAGTGGGCGGCGTAGCACCCGTGAAAACAAACGTCAGGATAATATCCGCAACGAACAGGGATCTGGAGAAGATGGTAGAGGAAGGACAGTTCAGAAGAGACCTTTACTACCGTCTGAACGTAGTTCCCATCATCATTCCCAGACTTTCAGAGAGAAGAGAGGACATTCCGGGACTTGTAGAGCATTTCCTGAGAAAATACGGCGACAAGTTCGGAACGATCCGCACCATAAGCCCCTGGGCTATGGATTATCTCAAGGAGCAGCCCTGGGAGGGCAATATCAGAGAACTTGAGAATGTAATCCAGAGAATGATCATCTCAGCCCCGGGAAGAGAAATAACGCTTGCGGACGTTATAGCGGAGATAAAGGGAAGCGCTGCGGGCGACGAGGCCTTTTTGGGAGAGAACGGTGAAGGGACCGAGCAGGAGATA
The DNA here is from genome assembly GCA_902780845.1 of uncultured Eubacteriales bacterium. Lineage (GTDB taxonomy): Bacteria > Bacillota > Clostridia > Peptostreptococcales > Anaerovoracaceae > RUG754. The sequence goes on along the minus strand of CACZGZ010000017.1, from coordinate 10,522 downwards.
GATCTTGAATCTGCCGTAAATGAATATGAAAAGGGCCTTATAAGGTACGCTCTTGAAAAATACGGCTCCACCAGGAAGGCTGCAAAGGCGGTCGGAATATCTCAGACGCAGCTCGTGAGAAAGAAGAAAAAATACAATATTTAACAGCTGAAAAATATGCATAAATAGTATGCGAACCGAATTAGGTTCGCATATTTTGATATGATTTAAAAACGGTTCGGTTTTTCGCTAATTTTTATTCACCCGCATATTATTTTTTTTTTGCAGAATTTTGAAAACCCTTGAAAATACTGGGCTCCAGACGGATGGTTAATTGAATATCAAATTCGGGTATTTTGGCATGTTAATTGCAATTATAATGTTCGAAACGATTTGGTATGTTATAAGACCAGTTTACAAATTTAAATTTTTTATATTTAGGAGGAACCCAAAATGAAAACAGGTGGAAGCCCTTACGGCACACACAGAGTTATCTCCCCTAAGGGAGTATTACCCCAGCCCGCAGACGTTATCGATAACGATATGGAAATCTATGATAACGAAGTGCTTATCGACGTTAAGACTTTAAACATCGACTCCGCTTCTTTCACAGAGATCGTTAGAAGAGTACTCAACAAGAAGCCCGCTGAGGTTGAAACTCAGGAAGAAATGGACGCTATCGGCGCTAAGATGATGGAAATCGTTGCTCATGCCGGTAAGCATAAGAATCCCTGGACAGGTTCCGGCGGAATGCTCCTCGGAACAGTTGAGGAAATCGGACCTAAATACAAGGGCGACCTTAAGGTTGGCGACAAGATCGCTACATTAGTATCCCTTTCACTTACACCTTTAAGAATCGACAAGATCCTCGCTATGAGACCTGCTATCGACCAGGTTGATATCGAAGGTAAGGCAATTCTCTTCCAGTCCGGTATCTATGGAAAGATTCCTGAGGATATGCCTGAAAAGACAGCTTTATCCGCACTCGACGTTGCAGGTGCTCCCGCACAGGCAGCTAAGCTTTGCCAGCTGAACCAGAAGGTTCTCGTTATCGGCGGCGGCGGAAAGTCCGGTCTCCTTTGCCTCTATGAAGCAAAGAAGAGAGTTGGTCCTGACGGATTAGTAGTTTGCGCTGCTGGTTCTCAGAAGTCCGAAGACAGAGCTAGATCACTTGACCTCGCTCACGAATACTTCCACATGGACGCTACAGACGCTGTTGGAATGTACAATAAGGCTATGGAACTTACAAACGGAGAATTATTCGACGTAGTTATCAACTGCGTATCCATCGAATCCACAGAGATGGGCTCCATCCTTTCCTGCAAGGACGACGGAACAGTTTACTTCTTCTCCATGGCTACATCCTTCACAAAGGCTGCATTAGGTGCAGAAGGCGTTGGCAAGGACGTTAACATGATCATCGGAAACGGCTACACCAAGAACCACGCTGACGTTACTCTTCAGGTTCTCAGAGAACATGAAGGTCTCAGAAAGCTCTTCGAGGAAATGTACGCATAATCCAATCGGATGAAATGCTCGGGGCTGCGACCGCAGCCCCGTAATGACTCTCACATTATTATTTAAGGAGAAATTAATATGGCTATTAGAAACTGGAAAGACATTCCTCTTTTCAAGGACGTAACAGATGAACAGTGGAATGACTGGCATTGGCAGGTTGAACACAGACTTTCAACCGTAGAAGAGATCGCTCAGGTTATCAACCTTTCCGATCAGGAAAAAGAAGATATCGAGAAGGTTATCGGCGGATTCAGAGTAGGAATCACCCCTTACTATGCTTCCCTTATGGATCCCGATGATCCGAGAGATCCCGTCAGAATGCAGGCTGTTCCCACTCTTGCAGAAATGCACAGATCACCAGCTGACGACCTCGATCCTCTTCACGAGGATGCTGACTCACCGGCTCCCGGCCTTACCCACAGATATCCCGACAGAGTTCTCTTCCTGATCACTGACCAGTGCTCAATGTACTGCAGACACTGCACCAGAAGAAGACTCGCAGGAGAAACTGACGGCGCAAGATCAAGAGAAGATATCGATGCATGTATCGAATACATCAGAAAGACTCCCGAAGTTCGTGACGTCCTTCTTTCAGGCGGAGACGCTCTCCTCGTTGAGGATGAGACTCTTGAATACATCATTTCCGAACTCAGAAAGATCGATCACGTTGAGATCGTAAGAATCGGATCCAGAACTCCTGTAGTTCTTCCTCAGAGAATCACTCCTGAGCTCGTAGCTATGCTCAAGAAGTATCACCCGATCTGGCTCAACACTCACTTCAATCATCCTAAGGAAATGACACCTGATTCAGCAAGAGCTTGCGCAATGCTTGCTGACGCTGGTATCCCTCTCGGCAACCAGTCCGTACTCTTAAGAGGAGTCAACGACTGCAAGCACATCATGAGAGACCTCGTTCAGATCCTTGTTAAGAACAGAGTACGTCCTTACTACATCTACATCTGCGACCTTTCAATGGGTATCGAGCACTTCAGAACATCCGTATCCAAGGGAATCGAGATCATCGAAGGTCTCAGAGGACACACTTCCGGATATTGCGTACCTACATTCGTAGTTGACGCTCCCGGCGGCGGCGGAAAGACTCCTGTAATGCCTCAGTACGTCATTTCCGAGACACCTAACAAGGTTATTCTCAGAAACTACGAGGGTATCATTACAACCTACACAGAGCCTAACCTTCCTGAACTTCCTTGCACATGCGACTACTGCACAGGCAAGAAGACCTACAAGTATCAGGGTGTATCCGCTCTCGGCGAAGGTCCTGAGATCAAGACCATCGAACCTGCACATCTCGCAAGACACGAGAGAAATAAACACTAATAGTTGTTTTCCCGGTTTCCGGGATCAGAAAATGATCATCATAGGGAGGCCCGTAAGGGTCTCCCTATAGGTGCGTAAAAGAGGTATTCGTTTTTATGGGGTTATTGTACGACCTGTCAAATAAATATAAGACGCTTTCGATAGTCGGCATGGCAAAAAATGCCGGCAAGACGACGGCTTTGAATTTTTTGATCGAAGAAGCCATGGATGAAGGGATCGTACTCGGCATCACTTCGACGGGAAGGGATGGGGAAACACAGGACCTCGTTACGGGGACTGAGAAGCCCAGGGTCTACCTGGATCAGGGAACCCTGGTATCCGTACCGTCACAGCTCTTCGGGCTTGCAGACGCAGGTCTTGAGATACTGAGACGTACGAAGTATTCCACCGCTATTGGTGAACTTCTCATATGCAAAGTACAGGATGCAGGCTATGTTCAGATCGCCGGCCCTGTAATCAACTCTGAAACAAAGAAGCTCTGTCAGGATATGTTCGGACTGGGATGCGACCTGGTCATGATAGACGGAGCAATCGACAGAAAAACCATCGCATCGCCTGAGACTTCCGACGCGATCATACTCGCTACAGGAGCCGTACTCAGCCGTTCCATGAAGAAAGTAGTCGAGGAGACCGCTCATGTGGTCCACCTTTACGGCCTTCCTGAATTCGATGAGAACGACAAGGTCACGGAGTTCATCAGGCAGGATAATTATGAACACATCATCGCATTCAATGACAAAGGCGAGGGCAAGGTGCTCGACCTGGTAACAGGACTGGGCGCTGCCAGATACATCGACGACGCCATTGAAGAAGATACCAGATATATTTTCATACCGGGAGCTTTTACTAATTCCGTAGTAGCAGATATAACAAACAAACATCTGAAGCAGGTGGAATTCATTCTGAAGGATCCCACCAAGATATTCGTGAATATCATGGACTGGAGCCAGCTCAGGAAGCGCGGCTTCAAGGTAAAAGTCCTGAAAAACATCGAGATCGCGGCTATCACAGTCAATCCCTGGTCACCTCAGGGATACACCTTCGATTCGGACGTACTCATAGAAGAGATGAGGAAGCTGATCCCGGATATGCCGATAATCGACGTAAGAAAGTAGGTGAAAGCCTATGTACATGGGAAAAAACCGCAGACTGGCAAACGTCAAGACGAGACATGAGACCGGCCTGGATTATATAACTCAGAAACTTAATATCGAGACTCCCTTCGGCAAGAAGGTGCTTAAGGACCTTAAGCCCTACTTCCCGGGAGAGGAGAAGGAACTGAGAGAAGAACTCTCGAGGGTACAGGACCTCGTGGAGTATGCAAAGAACAATAAGCGCACCATAGAACTTCTCAGCGAAGTTTTCATGGAAGTGAAGGATGCCGGAAGAACGGCTGAAAGAGCGGAGAAATCCGTCCTCACCGTGCTGGAGATATATGAGATCAAATCCCTTCTCCTTCTGATGGAGAAGTACGTAAGACTCCTCCAGTCAAAGGAAACTTCCACCTTCGAGCATTCCAACCACTGCTGTCTTCCCGGAGAAGAGAAGCAGGGCGCTGAGACCGTCGGAGGAAATGTCATTCCCGAAAGATATCATTTAAGGGACATGACAGAACTTCTCGATGCGCTGGATCCCAGGGGAGACAGGATAAATACCTTCTATATCTACGATGAATTCAGTCCTAAGCTCGGAGAGATCCGAAAGGCCAAGAGAGAGATAGAGATCTCCATCAGAAAAGAGCAGAAGGTAAAGAGAGAAGAGATCCATAAGCAGTACGGCATCATGCTCACTCCCAAATTCGACCTTGTGATCTCCAAGTCACATCCGGATTTTCAGAAGGTAAGCGGGATAGAGGCCCTGGAGATGACGGATCAGGATTACGTATCCGCCACCTTTGTCCTTAAGCCGAACGACAGGGTATTCGAACTCCAGAAGGAGATCGACAGGCTGAACGAGGCTATGGATGAAGAGGAAGAGAGGATCTGCGCTGAACTTTCAAAAAAGATCGCAGAGTCCAAGGACGATCTTCTCTACAACTGTGAAAGGATGGGCGAATTTGACTTTGCCCTTGCGAAAGCGAAGTACGCTATCCAGCATGACTGCGTGGAGCCTGAGATAGTCGAGGAACACGTCATCGAGTTCGAGGACGGAAGGAACCTTCAGGTAGAGGACATCCTGAATTCCAAGGGCAAGAAATACTGCCCCGTGTCCATCTCCCTTAAAAACGGCGTGACCTGCATAACGGGCGCCAACATGGGAGGAAAGACCATATCCCTCAAACTTGCAGGCCAGGTGCCTATCCTGGCTCAGTACGGATTCTTTGTTCCGGCAAAGAGCGCGAAGATCGGACTTTCCAACTTCATGCAGATGCTTATCGGCGACTCCCAGTCGGTCGAAAGAGGACTTTCGAGCTTCGGTTCCGAGATGGAGGAACTGAAGGAGATCCTAGATAACAGCGTGGAGCGTTCGCTGATACTCATCGACGAGATAGCCTCCGGAACCAACCCGGTGGAGGGACTGGCCCTTTCCAGAGCCCTTGTTGACTATCTCATAGACAAACCGTATATTACTCTTTTCACGACCCATTTCGAAACTGTGACGGAGACGGACAACGTGGTCAACCTCCAGGTCGTAGGCCTGGCGAACTGCAACTTCGAACTCCTGAACCGTGAGATACAGTATGCGAACCGCCGTGAGAGGATAAATATAATCTCGAAATACATGGACTATCGTCTTAGAAGAGTAGAGGAAAATAAACAAGTACCTAAAGATGCCCTGAACATTGCTAAAATGCTTGGTTTGAGCAGCGAGATAATTGACAGGGCAAAGAATTATATTAAATGAGGAGAAAAAGGATGAAAAGCAAATTAAATCTCGATTTCAAGGTTGTAGACAGTGCTCGTCAGCATGCTGCTAACATCGCTCATGATATGCAGGACTTCATCGACAGACACACCACTGTATCAACCGAAAGAACGATCCTGAGACTTCTGGGAGTTGACGGCGTTGACGAAGTTGACAATCCGCTTCCCAACGTTGTTGTAGACCAGATCAAGGAAGCAGGAGCTCTTCCTACAGGTGCAGCTTACTGGATGGGAAATGCCATCGTCCAGACAGGCAAGACCCCTCAGGAGATCGCTGAGGAAGTAGGAGCAGGCAAGCTTGAGATCACAAAGCTTCCCACATGCCCTCAGGAAGAAGCAGCTAAAGCGCTTGAACCTTTCATTCAGGCAACATTTGACAGGATCGACGCTCAGAAGGCTAAGAGAGCAGAATATCTCCAGAGGATCGGAGAAGGACCGGAGCCTTACCTCTACGTAATCGTAGCTACAGGTAACATCTACGAGGACGTTATCCAGGCTCAGGCTGCAGCTCGTCAGGGTGCAGACATCATCGCTGTAATCAGAACCACAGCTCAGTCACTTCTTGACTACGTTCCTTACGGACCTACAACAGAAGGTTTCGGCGGTACCTACGCTACACAGGAAAACTTCAGGATCATGAGAAAAGCTCTTGATGAAGTAGGTGAAGAAGTAGGAAGATACATCAGACTCTGCAACTACTCATCCGGTATGTGCATGCCTGAGATCGCCGCTATGGGAGCTCTCGAAAGACTCGATGTAATGCTGAACGACGCTATCTACGGCATCCTGTTCAGAGACATCAACATGCAGAGAACTCTGGTTGACCAGTTCATGTCCAGAGTCATCATCGGATACTGCGGCATCATCTTCAACTCCGGCGAGGACAACTACCTCACCACAGACGATGCTATCGAATCCGCTCACACAGTAACCGCTTCCCAGTTCATCAACGAACAGTTCGCAGTACTTGCAAACATTCCTGAGAACCAGATGGGACTCGGCCACGCATTCGAAATGGATCCCTCCACAGAGGACGGCTTCCTTCTTGAACTTTCACAGGCTATCATGGCAAGAGAGATCTTCCCTAACGCAAGACTCAAATACATGCCTCCTACAAAGTTTATGACAGGTAACATCTTCAGAGGACATCTTCAGGACGCTCTGTTCAACCTGGTAGCTATCTGGTCAGGTCAGTCACTCCAGCTCCTGGGAATGCTCACAGAAGCTATCCACACACCTCATATGCAGGATAGATATCTGTCCATCGAAAACGCAAAATACATCTTCAACAACTGCAAGCACATCGGAGACGAAGTAGAGTTCAAGGAAGGCGGAATCGTTCAGAGCCGTGCTCACGAAGTACTCGACAAGGCAAATGCTCTCCTCGCAGAAGTTGAAAAGGATGGCCTGTTCAAGACTATCGAACAGGGTAAGTTCGGCGGAGTCAAGCGTCCGTTCGACGGTGGACACGGTCTTGAAGGCGTTTGCGTAAAGGGTGAGAACTACTTCAATCCTTTCATCGCAAGATTCATGGATCATGAGTAAGGAGGAAAGTATAATGGCAGATAATAAGAATACAGCTATCGCTCAGGTAGATTTAACCCAGGTTAAGCCTTACGGCGACGCTTTAAACGATGGTAAAGTGGAAATGGCATTCACACTTCCTGTTCCTTACGGTGAAGAAGCTGAAGAATGCGCTAAACAGTACGTTAAGAAACTCGGTTTCCAGGAACCGAACGTAACATATTATCATGAACTGACACCCGGATTCACATTCTTTGTTGTATACGGATCAGCTCAGCAGACGATCGACTACACCGCGATCAACGTTCCTAAGGTAGAAGGTACCGTTATGGACCGTGTAGAGTGCGGCGAATGGATCGGCGAGCATATCGGAAGAGACATCGTAGTAGTCGGCGCTTCCATCGAATCCGACGCTCATACAGTAGGTATCGACGCTATCATCCAGATGAAGGGCTTCCACGGTCACTTCGGCCTTGAGAGATTCAAGCACGTAGTTCCCTACAACATGGGTTCCCAGGTTCCTTGCGAAGAACTCATCGCAAAGGCAAAGGAAGTTAACGCCGATGCTATCCTCGTATCCCAGACAGTAACCCAGAAGGATATCCACATCATCCAGCTTACAAAGATGGAAGAACTCCTCGAAGCTGAAGGTCTCCGTGACAAGATCATCCTTACCTGCGGCGGTCCTCGTATCTCCCACGAACTCGCTCAGGAGCTCGGATATGATGCAGGTTTCGGCCCCGGCAAGTATGCTGAGCACGTAATGTCCTTCATTATGCAGGAAGTTGAAAAGCGCGGATGGCAGAATAAGCCGAATATCGCAGACAGATAATCTGAAATCAAGACACAGACAGAGCATAAAATCTTCGGAAATTTTAAAAAAATTCAAAAGAAAGGCTCTGTCTGGGTCATTTTCTATTGACTAAAGGCTGTTAAATAGTGTAGGATTATAAGTACCGATGACTAATCAAATCAAATATATTTTTTAGGAAGGTGAAAAAACTATGATTAATAAGATCAAGACTGCTCAGGAAGCAGTTGCCGGCGTTCAGGACGGTATGACTATCATGGTCGGCGGATTCCTTGCAACAGGTTCCCCCGAGATCCTCATGGACGCACTGGTAGAGAAGGGTGTTAAACACCTTACAGTAATCGCTAACGATGGTGGACTCGCTGAAGGACAGCCCAACCCGTTCCCCGGCAAGACATCCCGTGGCGTAGGTAAGTTACTCGACCATCACATGGTTGACCACATCATCGCTTCCCACCTCGGTGTTAACCCCAGACTCAATGAGCAGTTTGCTGAAGGCACTCTTAAATACACTCTCGTTCCTCAGGGAACACTTGCAGAGAAGATCAGAGCTGCAGCATATGGACTTGGCGGAGTTCTCACACCCACAGGACTTGGAACACCTATGGAGACTGAGCTCGACGAGCTTGGAAGAAAGAAGAAAGTAGTTGAGATCGAAGGCAAGAAGTACCTCTTCGAGCTTCCTCTTCACGCTGACTTCGCTTTCTGCAGACCTACAGTTGCAGACAAGTTTGGTAACTTCTATTGCGCTAAAGCTACCAAGAACTTCAACTATGTAATGGCTAGTGCTGCTAACCACACTATCATTGCACCTGAGAAGTTAGTTGAGATCGGAGCAGTAGATCCTGATATCTTCGCTGTATCTGGTACATTAGTAGACACCATCGTGGAAGGAGAAAAGCCATGGCAGATTTAAAAGAAAGAATCGCACGCAGATGCGCTAAAGAATTTGAGGACGGAGATTTCATCAACCTTGGAATCGGAATGCCCACAATGGTAGCAGATTATATCGCTGAAGATATCGTTGTAACCTGCCACTCAGAGAACGGATTCGCCGGCATCGACGCTATGGCTGACGAAACAAATCTTGACGTTGACATCATCAACTCCGGCGGACAGTATGTAACAGTACTTCCCAGAGTTAAGTATTTCGACACAGCAGAGTCCTTCGGCCTTGTAAGAGGCGGACACGTTAAGGCTACTGTACTCGGCGCTATGGAAGTTGCTGAGAACGGAGACCTTGCAAACTGGATCGTACCCGGCAAGAAGGTTGCAGGTATGGGCGGTGCTATGGACCTTTGCGTAGGATGCCCTAACGTTATCATCACAATGATGCACACACAGAAGGGCGCACCCAAGATCAAGAAGCACTGCACACTTCCTCTTACCGCTGAGAAGTGCGTAACCAAGATCATCACTGAGATGTGCGTTATCGAAGTAAGAGAAGACGGACTTTGGGTAACCGAACTTCATCCTGATTTCACCAAGGAAGAAGTACAGGCTGCTACAGAGGCTGAACTTCACTGGGATCCTAACATGATTCCTTACCAGGAAGACTAATAATTAATTAGTACTTAAAAAGCAGTTCCTTGCGGAACTGCTTTTTTTCTTGTCTTATCTCAAGTGTTTTTCGATCAGATCTATGAAGGTCTCCACGTATTCCATCTTGGTGAAGATCGCTCTTGCCTGGATGTCGTTTCCGCCGCCTTTTCCGTTATATATTCCGGCGTTTTCCTTCACGAGCTTACCGCAGTTGACTTTTCCGTCGGACACAAGAAGGACGGTAGTGGACGGTTCATGTATGAGGAAAGCCAGCTTTTTAATGTGCGGACTGAGGGCTCTTCCCAGCTGAGTCAGATCGTCTAACGACAATATGTTATACCGTTCAACAGCGAGTCCGTTATCATAATATCCTGCTTCCAAGGCGCTTACGATGCGGGCGCTTTCACGGGATATGATCTCTTTTTTAAGAAGAGAGAGCTGATAGGATTTGGCGCTGTTCTTTTCAGACTGGGCGTCGTACTTCGCCAGGATATCCTCGGTCCCGGCGCTCAGCTTTCTTCCGAGGGTGTGAAGAGTTTCCATCTCTTCCTGGTATCTTATGAAAGCCCTTCTTCCTGCCTCAAAATATATCCTGTACATGCCTTTGTTGGACTCGAGCTTGAAAGCCTTGATAAGTCCCACCTGTGCAGTGGACCTGAGATGAGTGCCGCAGCAGGCTACACATGCCCAGTCATAGTCAGTGGAGCCGAAACCCACCAGAGTGATGTCTTCTTCGATGGTAAGCGGTTTTCTCATGGGCTCCTTTGATGCTTCTTCGAAGGAATCGAAGTGACGTACTATCATGGGCATATCCTGATAGATGATCTCATTGGACTTGAGCTCGGCTTCCTTCACCATATCCCAGGTGATGGTGTCGACCTTGGCGCGATCCTCCAAGGCGATGTCTATAGTCATGTAATCGTCGCCCATGTGGAAGCCCCGGTTG
>CACZGZ010000016.1 GCA_902780845.1 uncultured Eubacteriales bacterium | reverse complement strand
AAGCACAGTCCGCAACCTGTACATTTTTCTTTTAATATTTCAATAGCCATTATATTTCCTCCTCAAATTAGATGATGTGCTTACCTTTAAGGTTGATCAGAAGGTTTCTTGCCTGCTCGTTCTCAGTATCTCCTTCCACCTTCATGCCGGGAGCCTTAGGTGCAGGTGTGAATGATCTGAATACGTTTGTGGGGGAAGCTTCAAGTCCAACCTTGGTCAGGTCAACTTCGATATCCTTTGCGTTCCAGACCTTGATGTCCTTAGCGCCGAAGATACCGTTTACGCTCATGTATCTAGGAGTATTTAATTCCTTGATGGTTGTAAGGAGGCAAGGAGTCTGGAGTTCGATGAGTTCGTATCCGTCCTCTAACTGTCTCTTTACTGTGATGGTCTTTCTGTCTTCTGCCATCTTGAATTCTTCAACGTAGGATACCTGAGGCAGGTCAAGCTTTTCAGCAAGCTGAGGTCCAACCTGAGCGGTATCTCCATCGATAGCCTGACGGCCGGTGAAGATGATGTCATAAGGGCCATTCTCTTTTTCCCATTTTCTTACTGCAGCTTCAAGTGTGTTGGAAGTTGCCCATGTATCGGAACCGCCGACTGCTCTGTCGGATACGAGGATACCCTCGTCAGCTCCCTTAGCGATACATTCGAAAAGAAGGTCTGATGCCTGAGGAGGTCCCATGGAGATGACTGTGATGTGTACGTCATCATATTTGTCTTTGATCTTTAATGCTTCTTCGAGAGCGTTGTTGTCGTCATGGTTAAGGATTGACGGAACGCCGTCTCTGATAAGTGTTCCTGTCTTAGGGTTGATTTTAATAACGTTAGTATCAGGAACCTGCTTTGCGCATACAATAATATTAAATGCCATATTTGTTTCCTCCTACTCTTTATTTCTTGAATGTATGAGCTGAAATTACCAGTCTCTGAGCTTCGGAAGTACCTTCGTAGATCTCAGTGATCTTAGCGTCTCTCATCATTCTTTCAACAGGATAATCCTTGGTGTAACCATAACCACCGTGATACTGTACGCACTTGGTGGTAACAGCCATAGCAGTCTCAGCGGCATATAACTTAGCCATTGCAGCTGCTTCAGAGTAAGGAAGGTGCTTGTCCTTAAGGTTAGCTGCTCTGTAGATCAGAAGTCTTGCAGCTTCGATTCTTGTCTTAAGGTCTGCCATTTCGAACTGAAGTGCCTGGAACTGTGACAGCTTCTTACCGAACTGCTTACGAGCGTTCATGTATTCTACTGTAACGTCGAATGCACCCTGAGCGATTCCGAGAGCCTGGGAAGCGATTCCGATACGTCCACCGTCAAGAGTGGAAAGAGCGATCTTGAATCCGCCGCCGACTTCGCCGAGAAGTCTGTCTTCAGGAATAGCGCAGTGCTGGAAAATAAGCTCGGTTGTGGAGGAAGCACAGATACCCATCTTGTCCTCTGTCTTACCGATTGAGAATCCTTCGTCACCTTTCTCTACGATGAAAGCGGTGATTCCGTGATTTCCCTTCTTCTTGTCGGTCATAGCGAATACTACGAAAGTATCTGCATATCCACCGTTGGTGATGAAGCACTTAGCTCCGTCGAGGATCCACTGTCCGTCAACGAGTTCAGCTCTTGTCTGCTGTCCGGAAGCGTCTGTACCTGCGTTGGGTTCAGTAAGTCCGAATGCGCCAAGCTTCTTTCCGGAAAGAAGGTCGGGAAGGTATTTTTCCTTCTGAGCTTCTGTACCATAGTTGAAGATAGGCCAGCAGCAAAGTGAAGTATGAGCGGAAACGATAACTGCTGTGGATGCGCATACTCTTGCGAGTTCTTCTACGCAGATAGCATAAGCGATGTGATCTCCGCCTGCTCCACCATACTCAGTGGGGAAAGGAATTCCCATCATGCCGAGTTTAGCCATCTTTTCTACGTTCTCTTCAGGGAATCTGTGTTCCTTGTCGATGTCAGCTGCGATGGGCTCAACTTCGGTAGTTGCGAATTCTCTGACCATTTTTCTTACGAATTCTTGTTCTTTCGTCAGTTGAAAGTTCATTTAAAAGCCTCCTTGAAAAATTATTAGTTATATCAACACGAGCCGTATTAACCCACGTTAAAATTATAACATCATACAACAACATTTATACCACATTTCAGCCCAGTTTTCAACAGGTTTTTTCAATATTTGAACGGCTTCAGGCTCTTTTTTAAGTACAAAACGGCGATTTACTTCGGGCATTGAGTTTTTTGCGCAAATAATATATAATGATTGGTTGGAATATGAATATACCGGCACCAACGTATCCGCCGGTTCAGGAGGTTAAAAATGAACGAAAAGAATATTCTGATCGTCAGGGCCGGAGAAGTCGCCCTGAAGGGAATGAACAAACCCTACTTCGAGCGCATGCTGGTGGACCGCATCAAGGCCAACGTGAAGAAGGTCGGCGAAGTCGGAAAGGACAGGGAGATCGACATCTTCCGTCACGAAGGTCTCATCTATATCAGAGCCGATAAGGAACTTGATCTCGATGAGATAATCAGGCAGACCGTCAAGGTCTTCGGCGTGGCATCTGTATCCAGAGCAGTGGAAGCAGAATCCGACCTGGACGCCATCGGAGCAGAAGCCGTGCGCTACATGAAGAACCTTATCGATGAAAAAGGCGTTAAGACCTTCAAGGTCGAAGCCAAGCGAGCTGACAAGAACTTCCCAGTCAAGTCGCCTGAGATCGGCAGGATCATCGGAGCCAAGGTCCTTGTAGGCTGCAAAGTCCTCAAGGTGGACGTCCATGATCCCGACGTGCTCCTCAAGGTCGACGTAAGGCATGACAGATCATACATATACGACTCCAAGGTAAACGGTCTGGGCGGACTTCCCCTCGGAACCAACGGAAAAGGCATGACCCTTCTTTCAGGAGGTATCGACAGCCCCGTGGCCACATGGATGATGGCAAAGCGCGGCATGATGATCGAAGCCGTACACTACCACTCCTACCCTTACACCTCGGAGCGCGCGAGGGAGAAAGTTATCGAACTCGCTCAGATAGTTTCCCAGTATACGGGTAAATTCAAAATGCACGTGATCAACCTCCTTCCGATCCAGGAAGAGATCGTAAAAAACTGTCCCGAGGAGGAGACCACGATCCACGTAAGACGCTTCATGATGAGGATAGCCGAAAAGCTGGCTCAGGATGCAGGCTGTCAGGCTCTGATCACAGGAGAAGACCTGGGTCAGGTAGCGTCCCAGACTGCTGAAGCTCTCGTCGTTACCGACAGCGTGGTATCGATGCCCGTATTCAGGCCTCTGATCGGCATGGACAAGATAGAGATCATGGACAGAGCGCAGGAGATCGGGACATACGAGAAGTCCATCGAGCCCTACGAGGACTGCTGCACGGTGTTCCTTCCCAAGCATCCCGCTACCAAGCCGAGACTTGACAGGATCCTTGAGAGCGAATCCCGCCTCGATGTGGAGACCCTGGTGGCTAACGCTGTTGCTTCACAGGAGATCGTTAGCATCAGTCCCGAAGATCTTTGATACAGTTGATTTTGCTTAAAAAGCATCAAAATATGACCTATTAGTGTGAAAGGAGATAAAAAATGGGTGTAACAAGCAATCTTGAACCTAAGAAAGTATTTTACTATTTCGAGGAGATAAGCCATATTCCTCACGGTTCATACAATACAAAGCAGATCAGCGACTACCTTGCAAACTTCGCAAAGGAACACGGTCTCGAATACGTACAGGACGAACTGAACAACGTCGTGATCTATAAGGCAGGCACAGCAGGTTATGAAAATTCAGAACCCGTGATGCTTCAGGGACACATGGACATGGTATGCGAAAAGGTGCCCGGCTGCCCCATCGACATGGCTAAGGAAGGCATCAAACTCGTTATAGACGGCGAGTGGCTCACCGCAGACGGAACTACACTCGGAGCTGACGACGGAATGGCAGTTGCCATGATGCTCGCCCTTCTTGATTCAGACGAATATGAACATCCCCCTGTGGAATGCGTATTCACAGTAGATGAAGAGACAGGTCTTGAGGGAGCAGAAGGTATCGACGCTTCCCTTCTCAAGGCAAACCGCATGATCAACCTCGACTCAGAGGACGAAGGTGTCATCACCGTAAGCTGCGCAGGCGGCATCACCGGAAACGGCGTCCTCCCTGTTACAAGAGAAGCATTCGACGGAAAGGTATTCAACCTGAAGCTCACCGGTCTTCTCGGCGGACACTCCGGAATGGAGATCAATAAGGAAAGAGCAAGCGCAAACATCCTCATGGGACGCGTGCTTTCAGAGATCGCTGACAAAGTTGATTACAGACTCGTATGCATCAAGGGCGGAAGCGCAGACAACGTTATCTGCAAGGAAAACGTTGCTCAGATCGTAACAAACGATGAAGCAGGTCTCGAAGCTTCCGTTAAGGATATCCAGGCAGTTATAACTGCTGAATACGAACTTTCAGATCCCGACATCAGACTTGAACTCACTAAGGCTGATTCCGCAATGTTCGTTCCCATGGATAAGACCAGCACCAAGCGCATCGTATCCTACCTGCTGAACGCTCCTACAGGCATCCAGTCAATGTCAATGGGCATCAAGGATCTGGTAGAGTCCAGCCTTAACCTCGGTGCCATCAACACCACCGAGACTGAAGTGACCACTCTCTACTGCCTGAGAAGTTCCGTCAAGTCCAGACTGGACCTGATGTGCAGAAAGCTCAATGACATCTCAGAAGTCCTCGGCGGAGAGATCAAGTTCTCACTCTACTATCCCGGCTGGGAATTCCTTGCAGATTCTCCTTTAAGAGAGACTTGCATCGAAGTATTCAAGGCTCAGTACGGATATGAACCTTCCGTAGAGGCTGTTCACGCAGGACTCGAGTGCGGATTCTTCGCAGGAAAGAAAGGCCACGGGTTCGACGCAGTATCCATCGGCGCAACCTTAAAGGACGTGCACACTCCCGACGAGAAGGCATCCATCCCTTCAACCGAGAGAACATGGAAATACCTCCTTGGTATCCTGAAAGCACTGAAATAGTCAGAAAGGCCTCGCATTTGCGGGGCCTTTTTTAAAATTGTACTGAAATCCATATTTTGGTGTGATATAATGGTAACATAAAAATCTGACCCGATGCGTCAAATCACGCAGCGGGTCTTTTGTTATTCAAAAGGAGGTACTTTATGACGCTTATAAAAGCCATGCAAGATGAACTTGCTTACGAGAAATCATGCCTTAACGCTGCGTTCGATCATGCCGCAAAATATTCCGGCAGCGGTCTGGTATATTCCGTGAGCAAAGACGGATACGGACAATTTTTCAAAACATCAAAAGGCAGCGATACGAGAAAGTATATCAACAAAGCCAATACCGCTGAGTTGAGGAGTATAGCCTTCGGCCGCTATAGCAGCGTCAAGGCGAAAATACTCAGCAAAAATATCAAAGCTATAGAGAAATTCCTGAAGACCTACCGGAGTTTTGATCACGAGTCTCTGGTCTCCTCTCTTCCGGCCTCGTATCAGAAGGCTATCGAACTCGTGTCGCTTTCTTCACCGGCACCGGAACTTATACAGTCCGAAAACCCCATGCATCGTGAACAGCTTACTGTCGAAGTGTCAAACGGTCTTATGGTCAGAAGCAAGTCTGAAATGGGCATCGCGGAAGCACTTCTCTATTACGGGCAGCATTTTCAATACGAAAAAGCTCTTGTCCTGACAAAATTCCATGTCAACCGGGATGGAACCGCATGGTCAGAAAATGTTACCGTATACCCGGATTTCACTATTTTTCTGCCAGGGGGAGAAGTGATTTACTGGGAACACTGCGGCCTGTTTGATCAGGAGCCTTACCATACCAGTAACCACGAAAAATTTGATTTGTATTATTCTAATAATATTTACCCTCCCAAAAACCTCATTATTACAATGGACGGTCCAAACAAGCCCTTCAGCAATATAGAAATCAGGCGAATAATACAGGGACTTATTTTGTCACGGTATTGAAAATCCATGTCTTCATACTATTTTCGCAAAAGAAAAGAAAATGTATGAGATTTTTTTCAGTTCCTCATACATTTTCCTTAAAGCTGAATTATTTTGTATGAGATAACTCGAGTTTATTCATACATTTTCTTAAAAATGATGGTCTTTTGTATGAGATGGCTCATACATTTTTCTAAATCCAAATACCTTTTGTATGAGGTGTCGCTCAGCGCCTCATACATTTTCAGCAAAATATAAGACCTTTGTATGAATCGCCTGGCTTCACCTCATACATTTCTATTGTTTTGACGCAGTTTTGTATGAAATACCTGTCGCATCATCCCGCTGCTATCCCTGCGGCATACAGTTTCTCATTCACGCGGTTCATGACCTTCAGATAATAAAGCGATTCTTCATCAGTCATATCCTCTTCATCCCAGGCTTCTGCCTCCTTTGATAGATTTCATAAGAAAACATGAAAAATTCGCGAACTGGTCGGACAAATAAAAAAGCGCCCTTATCGGGCGCTGTTTCAGCAAAAAACTTTTATTTCATATGTACGTCCACCTGAGGGAACGGTATCTCAATTCCGTTTTCGTCGAAGGCGAGCTTGACCTGTTCCTTAAGTTCATACTTGGCCGTCAAATAGTTGGGAGTATCCACCCAGGCCCAGAGATCCAGAGTCACAGCGCTGTCACCGTGATCCCCTACTCCTACGAACACTTCCGGTTTATCCAGCACGTACCGATTCTTATGACAGACTTCCGTGATGACTTCCTTTGCCCTGGCAATATCCGCACTGTAAGCGATACCGAAGGACACGTCTATTCTTCTGATCCTCTCGGACGTGTTGTTCACTATTGCCGAGTTGAGGACAGATGAGTTAGGAAGAATTACAGTACGGTTATCCACGGTCTGAAGCGTAGTGCTGGTGATATCTATGGCGTCAACTATTCCGCTGTATCCGTTGGTATCGACGAAATCACCGCGCTTGAAAGGCTGATTGACCAGGATCAGGAATCCTGCTGCCACGTTTGAAAGGCTTCCCTGAAGAGCCAGAGCAGCTGCAGCTCCGATGGCGCCGAGGACTGTGACAAGCGGTGCCGTAGGGATCTTCAGGCATGAAAGCACGATGACCAGAAGCACCACGTAGAGCGCATACTTAAGAACGGAAAGGATGAACTTATGTATGCTCGGATCGAGTCTCGTCTTTCCGAGCGCCTTCCCTGCTATTTTCATGCAGATCTTAACTATTATGAGTCCTGCTACCAGAACAACCAGAGCCAGAATGATGCTGCCTGAGTAATCCTGTATCTTACCTGTGATGTTGTCTATGAATCCCATAACGTCCTCCTATCTGAAGCTTCCGAGCTTCCTGAAGCCTTCCACCGCGCTTTTCAGTTTACCGAGCACATAGTCCATCTCTTCTGTCGTGTTGAATTCACTGAAGCTGAACCTCAATGCTCCCTCTATCTCCTTATGTTTAAGTCCCATGGCATTCAGCACATGTGAACCTTTGGAAGTCTTATGGTTTGATGAGCAGGCTGAACCAGTCGAAACATAGATTCCGTCCTGTTCAAGCCTGTGGAGAATGACCTCTCCCCTTGTTCCCGGGAAGCTCACGTTTAAGACGGAGCATACGCCGTCATCGGGCGAATTGACAACGATGTCGCCGATCTCTGAAACGATGCCGTCTTTGAGATAGTTTCTCACAGCATTCATCTTCTCCACTCTCTCATTCATGCCCTTTACGGACATCTCGCAGGCGAGTCCGAAGCCGCATACCGACGGAACGTTCTCAGTGCCTGAACGGAAGCCTCTTTCCTGTCCACCCCCGAGCACAAAAGGAAGAAGGTTCACACCTTTTCTCACATAGAGGGCTCCTATTCCCTTGGGTCCGTGTATTTTATGAGCGGAAACGGATATCATGTCCACGTCCTTCAATTCCTTTTTTGTGTCGAGGCTTATCTTTCCGAGAGCCTGTACAGCGTCCGTGTGGAGAAGGACCTTTGTTCCGTGAGTTTTATTGAACTCCTTCTTGATCTCACCGATCTCCCTTAAAGGCATTATGGTCCCGACTTCGTTGTTCACTGCCATCACCGAGATCAGGATCGTGTCCTCCGTAAGGGCTGCCTTCAGTTCATCGATATCGATCCTGCATTTGTTATCCACTCCGAGCCTCACGATCTCAAAGCCTCTTCTCTCGAGTTCAGCGCAGGGTTCAAGAACTGCCGGATGCTCCACAGCTGTGGTGATGATCTTCTTTGCCCTCGGTCTGGGAGTCCTTGCGATTCCCATGAGGACGGTGTTGTCCGATTCCGTACCGCAGGAGGTTATGGTCACCTCGTCCGGAGATGAATTGAAGGCTGAAGCTATCCTCTTCCTGCCTTCCTTCATGGCTTTCTCCGCATCCAGACCCAGTCCGTGAAGGGATGAAGGGTTCCCGTAACAGTTTTTTGCGGTATCCGCCATCAGGTCTGTCACTTCGTCATATTGTCTTGTAGTTGCTGAATTGTCTAAATATACTATCATCTCTTTAACGTCCTGTTACTACGTTTATCCATTTTTTGGAAAAGAATCTGAAATAACAAATAATGGTCTTTATAACTTCACCCATGGCGACCAGAGCGATGACCGCCCAGATCTCCCAGTGGAGAACGTGTACTCCTATGTAAGCCAGCGGCACCTGTACCAGCCAGTTGAGGCCTGAGTCAATTACAGCGCACCAGGTGGTATCTCCGCCCGGTCTGAATATGCCGCAGATGAAGAAGTAAGCGAGCATCTTAGGCGCGATGGCTATAGCATAGACGAGAAGCGTGATCATGATAAGCCTGTTCGTCTCTTCTTCAAAGTCATATATATTTACTATCGGTCCTCTGAGAGCTATGAGAAGCGCAGTAGATATAACGATGAAGAGCCAGATGACGTTGATGCTCTTCTTGGCAAGGTCGAAGGCGCTTTCCCTGTATCCCCTTCCGAGCTCCTGACCGATTATTACTCCTGCACCGTTTCCTACGCCTGCGAAGATCGCCTGGAACGCGTCGGTCACAGTCATCGCTATCTGAACGACAGCAAGAGCCGCAGGACCCAGGTCTCCGTAGATCGCGAATATCGTCGTGAAGCTGAGCACCCAGAGAAGTTCATTGACTATTACCGGGAAGGCCGTTCTGATCACTCTTACGAAGAGTTCTTTAGGGAATATCATCTCTTTAAGTTTCGCCTTCAGAGGGTGATCCTTTGAGAAGATATATATGTAGCTGAAGGTTATTATCGCTTCAAGGAATCTCGAAATGGTGGTTGCAAGTGCTGCGCCGGTAACTCCCATGGCAGGGGCTCCGAGCTTTCCGAAGATCAGGACCCAGTTAAGGAAGATGTTGAGTCCGACAGCTATGGCATTCGCTATGGTGGGCCATTTCAGCATTGCCACCGCCCTGCTGTTATATGAGATAACAAAGGTAAGCGCGGTCACCATGTAGGTGAAGACCACTATCCTTAAGTATTCTGCGCCTAAAGCGATCACGGTCGCATCGTCCGAGAAAAGCGATACCAGCTGAGGCGCAAAAACATAACCGATGACAGTTATGGGTATGCCGAAACCGATACACATGGAGTAAGCTATTCCCAGAAGGTTCCTTAAAGCCTTGAGGTCGCGGATACCCCAGTACTGCACGCTGAAGACTGCTACTCCCGAAAGGAAGCCGAATACGCAGTCGATATATACGATAAACACCTGATTGGCAGCGCCTACGGCAGCCAGGGACTCTTCAGAGAGTTTTCCGACCATTATGGTATCACAAATACCAACAGCTACGAGTATCAGCTGCTGTATCATTACAGGCACTCCGATGGTTGCCATCTGCCTGAAAAAACTCCTGTTATCCATTCTAAGCGTATTATCCATAAATTATTCCCCAGCAAAATACAAGGGACAGCGTAACTGTCCCTTGCTTGATTCAATTTTTTCGCCTTATTTAGCGTAATCGATGGCCCTGGTCTCTCTGACCACGTTGACCTTGATCTGTCCGGGATACTCAAGTTCGGACTCGATCTTCTTCGAGATCTCTCTTGCAAGATATGCGATCTCATCATCCTTGACCTCTTCGGGTTTGGCGATGATCCTGATCTCACGTCCTGCCTGGATAGCGAAGGACTTCTCAACACCGGGAGTGGTGTTGGCGATCTCTTCAAGTTTCTCAAGGCGCTTGACGTAAGCGTCGAGAGTCTCACGTCTTGCTCCGGGACGAGCTGCTGAAAGAGCGTCAGCAGCAGCGATGAGAACAGCCTCCATGCTCTTGGCTTCATAGTCGCCGTGGTGAGCTGCCATACCGTCTATAACAGCCTGAGATTCCTTGTATTTCTTAAGGATTTCGATACCGATATCTACGTGGGTTCCTTCGTACTCGTGGTCAAGAGCCTTGCCTATATCGTGGAGCAGTCCTGCTCTCTTGGCAAGCTTGACGTCAAGACCCAGCTCACCTGCCATGAGTCCGGCAAGATGAGATACTTCACAGGAATGTCTCAGTACGTTCTGTCCGTAGGATGTTCTGTACTTGAGTCTTCCGAGGATCTTTATGAGTTCAGGATGAAGGTTGTGGATGCCGCACTCGAAGGCAGCTGCCTCTCCTTCTTCCTTGATTATCTGCTTAACTTCCTTCTCGGCTTTCTGGACCATTTCTTCGATCCTTGCCGGATGGATACGTCCGTCGACTATCAGCTTCTCCAGAGCGACTCTGGCGATCTCACGTCTTACGGGGTCAAATCCTGAAAGGATGACCGCTTCAGGAGTATCGTCTATTATGAGGTCGACTCCTGTCATTGTTTCTATGGCTCTGATGTTTCTTCCTTCACGTCCGATGATCCTTCCCTTCATCTCATCGTTCGGAAGAGCTACCACAGAAACAGTTGATTCAGCGACCTGATCGGCTGCGCATCTCTGGATAGCGTTAGTGATGATGTATTTAGCCTTCTTGTCAGCTTCCTCTTTAGCCTTGGATTCGATATCCTTGATCATGATGGAAGCGTCATGTCTAACGTCTTTTTCGATATTCTGAAGAAGTATCTGTCTTGCTTCTTCTACTGTATAACCTGATATTCTTTGAAGTTCAGCAGTCTGCTGTTCGATAACATTGTCCAGGTTCTTATGCTTGTCCATAAGGCTCTGTTCCTTATGAGCGATGTTCTCTTCCTTCTTTTCAATGTTCTCGATCTTCTTATCGAGGGATTCTTCTTTCTGAATGAGTCTCTTTTCTGTTCTCTTGGCTTCCTCTCTCTTCTCTCTGGCGTCCCTTTCCGCTTCGGATCTGATCCTTCTTGCTTCTTCCTTAGCGTCCTTCTGAGCTTCCTTCTTTATAGCCTCGGATCTGTTCTCCGCATCAAGGATGAGATTTCTTGCCTTGGTCTCAGCAGATCCTATCGCCTTTTCGCCTACGTTCTTCCTGTATATATATCCTATCAACGCACCGATGATCAATGCCACCACTGCCAGAACTATACTAATCGCAACAGGCACCATATGCATACCCATATCGTTATGCACCTCCTTTATTCAATTTTTATATATTTCAATATCTCAATCGGGAAGATAAATTTCGATATATTCATACATAGTCATTATATATTGTAAACCTCGCAAATGTCAAGATATGGGATAAACAAAAAGCACACCGCTATACGGTGTGCCTGAATACAAATTTTTACAGGATACCTGTAAGTATGATTTTGAACAAAAGAGCCACTGCCCAGGCTATAGCGCACTGCCAGATAACTACGCCAAGGGCCCAGCCTCTTCCCAGTTCTCTCCTGATGGATGCGATGGCAGCGACACAGGGAGTGTAAAGAAGCGAGAACACCATGAGAGCAGTTGCTGAAGCGGTGTCCAGCGCCTGAGAAATGCCGTCCTTGAACAGGATCTCCATGGTGGCGACGACGCTCTCCTTGGCCATGAATCCGCTGATGAGCGACGTGACCACTCTCCAGTCAGCCAGTCCGAGAGGTTCAAACAGAGGTGCTATGAATCCTGCCGCTAAAGCCATGATGCTCGTGGATGAGTCCTCAGTGAAAGTAAGGTGCATGTCGAAGCTCTTCAGGAACCATACTATAACGGTGGCTATCAGGATGATGCTGAAAGCCCTGGTGAGGAAATCCTTCGCCTTTTCCCACATAAGCCTGAGAACGTTTTTGGCGCTTGGCATGCGGTAGTTCGGAAGTTCCATGACGAACGGAACAGCTTCACCCTTAAAGAACGTACTCTTCATAAAGAGGGCTGCCAGTATCGCTATTATCACTCCGAGGACGTAGAGTCCAGTCATTATCAGCCCGCCTTTTCCGGGGAAGAACGCTGCCACAAAAAATCCATAGATGGGGATCTTCGCCGAACAGCTCATGAAGGGAGTAAGCAGTATGGTCATCATACGGTCCCTTCTGCTCGGAAGAGTCCTGGTGGACATTACAGCAGGGACTGTACATCCGAAGCCTATGAGCATAGGGACGATACTCCTTCCGGAAAGTCCTATCTTTCTCAGAAGCTTATCCATAAAGAAGGCGACTCTCGCCACGTATCCGCTGTCCTCCATGATAGAGAGGAAGAAGAACATGGTAACGACTATAGGAAGGAAGCTCAATACGCTTCCGACGCCTTCGAAGATACCTCCTACTATGAGACCGTGCACTACCTCATTGGCGTTGCCTGCAGTAAGAGCGTTATCCACAAGCGTCGTGAGCGCTCCCACTCCCTGCTCCAGCAGGCCCTGAAGAAATGCTCCTATTACGTTGAATGTCAGGATGAATACCACCGCCATTATTGCTATAAAGCAAGGGATGGCAGTCCATTTTCCCGTGAGTACCCTGTCCAGTCTCTCGGATCTGAGACGCTCCTTGCTTTCATGCGGCTTCTTCACCGTGCTTTCGCATACCCTCTCGATGAAGTCGAACCTCATGTCAGCCATGGCTGCGCTTCTGTCCATACCGCCTTCTTTTTCCATCTGGAGTACGGTATGCTCTATCATCTCGAGTTCGTTGTCATCCAGCCCCAGTTTCTCCAGAACCAGCGGATCTCCCTCGATCACCTTGGTAGATGCGAAACGCAGGGGAAGAAACGCTCTGTCAGCGTGGTCTTCAATTATATGCTCAACTGAATGTATGGCTCTGTGTATCGCTCCGCCGTGATCATCCTTACTGCAGAAGTCCTGCTCCTTCGGACGTTCCTGATACTTCGCGATGTGGATGGCATGGTCGACAAGCTCGGATACTCCGTGGTTTTTTGCTGCAGAGATCGGTACCACCGGCACTCCCAGCATGTCTTCCATCCTGTTTATATCGATAGCCCCGCCGTTTCCGGTCACCTCATCCATCATGTTCAGGGCAACTACCATGGGGATCCCCATCTCCAGGAGCTGTATCGTAAGATACATGTTCCTCTCTATGTTTGTAGCGTCCACTATGTTGATGATGGCGGTCGGCCTGTCCTCCAGAACGAAATTTCTGGATACGATCTCCTCACTGGAATAAGGAGACATGGAATAGATGCCCGGAAGGTCTGTTATGAGGGTATTGGGATGGCCTTTGATCACGCCGTCCTTCCTGTCTACCGTAACTCCGGGGAAATTTCCCACGTGCTGGTTCGCTCCCGTAAGCTGGTTGAAAAGCGTGGTCTTACCGCTGTTCTGGTTTCCCACGAGCGCATAGGTGAGTACCGCATCGTCGGGAAGCGGATGCTCTGTCGCCTTATCGTGGTACTTTCCGGTCTCTCCAAGGCCCGGATGATCGCTTATCCCGATGTGCTCTATCCTGGTATGTTTATTGGCTCTGGCATCGATCTTTTCAACGTCTATCTTGGCCGCGTCGTCGAGTCTCAGAGTCAGCTCATATCCATGTATCTGTAATTCCACAGGGTCTCCGAGAGGTGCGAACTTGACCACGGTCACCTCTGCCCCGGGAATAACTCCCATATCCAAAAAATGCTGCCTCAGAGCGCCTTCTCCTCCGACTGCTCTGATAACAGCACTTTCACCTGTTTTTAATTCTTTTAATGTTATCATAGATTCTCTATCCTGCCTGCGATCTTATAGAAATTATTATAGATGTATGTATCAGGCTGGAACACTGCCGGCATTCCGAGATTTGTTGAGATATGTATATCTCTGTCCTCCTTGATGATGCCTATAAGTCTCTTCCTGATCGCCTCAGGCAGATCTTCCAGTGATAATTCGTAACCCTCTCTTACGAGGTCAACGTTCACCTTGTTCAGAATGTAATGTATCTTCAGAAGTTTCTGTTCTGCAAGGCTTGCAGTTACAGACTCCGCGTCTCTCACGGATGAATACTCCGGCGTCACCACCATGAGTATCTGATCTGCTCCTCCGGTCGCGATAGCAAGCCCGTCGTCCAGTCCCGCAGGACAGTCAACTATCACGTAATCAAACTTGTTCTTCAGTTTCCCGCAAAGCACCTGCATGTGAAGGGGCGTGAATTCCCCGTCATCAGGCTTCGGCGATGCCGCCATGAAAAACAGTCCGGGGAATGACTTGTGCTTGATCAGGGCCTGTTTGATCCTGCAGACACCGTTCAGCACATCTGCCACATCGTAAACCACGTTGTTCTCCAAACCAAGATAGAGGTCAAGATTCCTTAACCCCGTATCCATGTCTATCACGCAGACCTTATGACCTCGTTTGGCAAGCATAGCACCTATGTTTGCAACGAACATTGTCTTACCTGTTCCGCCTTTTCCGGAACAAACAACTATAGTTTTTCCCATAACAGATATATTTTATATTAAAAGCACCGCGAGTTCAAGCCTCTACATATGGTGTGATGCAGTGACCTCATCCCCAACAGAAAGGTCATATATACCCTTCCTCTTTCAAACTTGAGTATACTCCGTCACCTATGATGATGTGATCCAGGACCCTGATACCCAGAATGTCTCCGCATTCCATCAGCCGCCGGGTTATCTTAAGGTCATCGTCCGAAGGAGTCGGATCCCCTGAAGGATGATTGTGCGCAAAGCATACCGCAGCCGCACCCTTTCTGATAGCAGGTTCAAAGCTTTCTCTGGGATGCACGGGCGCTCCGGACAGCTCACCTACAGACACCGTCTCCATTCCTATGATCTCAAGTTTAACGTTGAACAAAAGGACCTTGAAGAACTCCTTATGGGCATATCGCATGTCTTCCATGAGAATATCCGCGATCGTCTCCGGCGATCTTATGGTCTGCTTCCGCTTTCCCGTTTCCACGGATACACGCCTTGCGAGTTCCATGGCACAGACAATGGAAGCGGCCTTTTTAGGTCCGATGCCCCTTATTCCTGTCAGTTCCTCACAATCGAGTTCAGACAGTCCCCTGAGACCTCCCGCGAGGGAGATCACGTTTTCAGCCAGACTTACGGCAGATACTTCGCTGGTCCCTGAACCGAGAAGCACTCCGATAAGTTCCGCATTCGAAAGAGCAGCCTTTCCGTGGGAGAACAGTTTCTCGACCGGTCTCTCACAAGGCGGCAGTTCCTTTATCTTCATCTCAAACCCCTTTCTTAAATACCCCTGTACTATTTAATCCTCAGCCCTTACCCTGGATATGACGAAATCAACGACTTCGTCTATCGACATATTGGTACTGTCTATAAGGACTGCGTCCTCAGCCTGTCTCAGCGGATCGACCTCACGATGCATATCGTTATAGTCTCTTCTGTTCACATCCTCAAGGACCTTCTCATAAGTATCTTCGGACCCCTTTTCCCGAAGCTCCTTATATCTTCTCATGGCCCTCTCCTCAGCGGTAGCTGTAAGATAGAACTTGTATTCAGCGTCCCTGAGCACTACTGTGCCTATGTCACGGCCGTCCATGATGACGGATTTTCTCCTGCCCATGGCCTGCTGCAGTTCCACAAGCTTCCTTCTTACGGATGCAAAGGCTGAACAGTCAGATGCAGCTTTTGATACCTCCTGCGTCCTGATAAGTCCGCTCACGTCCTCTCCGTCGAGATAGACCTTACCCTCTGAAAAGTCAACGTCGGTGTTTCCGAGCATCTCAAGGAGCACTTCATTCTCTTCCATAGGGATACCGAGGCGAAGCATCTTAAGGCCCACTGCCCTGTACATGGCGCCGGTATCGATATAGTCTATGGCAAGTTCCTGAGCAACTCTCTTAGCGATGGTGGATTTGCCAGCACCGCTGGGACCGTCGATAGCTATCTTATAGATCTTAGACATATTATTTCTTCCCCACTAATTTTTCTATTTCTGTAATGAAGGTATTTACATCAGTAAACTGTCTGTATACGGAAGCGAACCTGATATAAGCCACTTCGTCCACCTTCTTGAGCTGATCCATTACCAGTTCCCCGATATAGCTGGATTCAACTTCCTTGACCATGAGGTTGTTCAGATCGCGCTCGATGTCATTCACCATTCTCTCGATGGTCTCAGCTGATACCGGACGCTTCTCGCATGATCTGGCGATACCTCTGTAAAGTTTGTTTCTGTCAAAGGCCTCACGGCGCTTGCCGTCAGACTTGATGACCATAAGTATGGATTCCTCTACCTTTTCATAAGTGGTGAATCTTCTGCCGCACTTGTCGCAGCCCCTTCTCCTTCTGATGGCATGGCCCTCTTCGGTCGGTCTGGAATCAATTACCTTAGTATCAATGTTATCGCAATAAGGGCATTTCATAATTTTCCTCCCGCTAATACAAATCCCTGAAATATATCAGGAAAAAACACAATCCTAAAAGCAAACTCTGATTATTATACCATATTTTGTGGTTGGGGTCTACTATTTAATCAAAAAACAGCAAAGCAAAACCCCAAAATCCCTGTTCCGGGATCCTGGGGCTGATTTGATCGTTTTATTTTATCCTTCCTGAGGATATTTTGCGTCGTAGATCTTGTCCAGTACCTTTGTAAGGAAGATCTCTGCGTCGAGGTCATACATCTTGATGAAGCCGTCGATTGTCATTCCTGACTTCTCTTCAAAATCCTTGATGCTCTCTCCGCCTGCTGCTTCCACGTACTTCATGAGTTCCTCTGTATATTCAGCGTCAGACAGGTCAAGGCCTTCCTTGTTGCAAAGTCCGAATACTACGACCTTGTTGTCTACCTGTGTCTCGGCAAGCTGCTGGATACCTTCATTGTATGCTTCTTCTCCGCCTATAGTCTCGAGATATTCGTCCCAGTTGGCTCCGTTGGATTCAACGTAGTTCTTATACTGTTCCTTAAGGCTCTCTGTAAGAGCTTCGACCTCTCCGTCAGGGCGCTTGAGCACCTTGGATCCTGCGATGATCTGCTGATAGAGATTTGTCTTTGCGTCGAACATTGCGTTCTCCTCAGCCTGATCCTGAAGGAACTGCTTTATATATGCCCTGTATTCTTCCTCGTTGGAAGCTTCACCTTCACTGTTTTCCTTCATGAAGTCTTTATCCAGCTCCTGCATGATGGTCTCATTCTTCTTAAGTACCGTTACCTCGAATGTTACGGGCTTACCGGACAGTTCCTCATTCATGGTATAAGGATCGGGGAACTGGAGATTGAGTGTTACAGGCTCGCCGATGGTAGCTCCGTAAAGTCCTTCCTGGAAACCGTCGATCATGGAAGCTTCTCCGAGAACGAGGTCATATCCGTCTGAATTCATTTCTTCAGGTGAGCTGCCGTCTTCAAGGGTACCCTTGAAGGAGATAGTAACGCTGTCGCCCTTCTGTACTGTACCTTCGGTTATTTCCTTTGTTTCAGTCGATGCAGCCTGAAGTCTGCTGTCTATCTCAGTCTGCACCTGTTCATCGGTAACTTCCACAGGCTGTGCCTCAAAGTCATAGCTCATGTAGTCGGGAAGTTCGAGATACTCTTCATAGTTCAGCTGATCATAAGGTGCGATATTGGGTGTAACTGTTTCTGCTCCGCAGCCGGCCATGAGACATACTGTCATGGCGACTGCCAGTAAAATTGCTGCAACTTTTTTCATTAGTTCAAAATATCCTTTCTGCTGTTGTCATTTATTGTACGGCGGTATCCACCTTTATTTCTCTGTTGATTATCTTTTGCCTGAGATTGCTTATCTGTGCCGTAAGATCTATATCGAGAAGCTGTGCGGAATTCTTATCTCCGTAGGTTATTCCTATGTAGTGTCTGGCAGTATCCGCCAGGAGCACTGTTCCTCCGTCGAATGTTCCGTAATCGTAGTAGTTCTTTACGATGTTGAACATCGCAGAACCCCATTCTTCTTCCATGGAGCAAAGGATCACATCGTCATACTGAGGATAGTCCGTCTTGGCATCTCTTCCGAGGCCTATAGCCTTAGCGTCGTTTTCCTTGATCTCCATGAGTGCGCCCTCTCCGGTCTTTCCCGGAAGGACGTAGATTATATCAGCTTCCTGATCCAGAAGTTCCTTGGCCAGATCCCTTCCGAGCTGGAAGTCGTTATAGTTGCCTTCAGCGTGATTCGTTACCACCTCTACAGTATCGTTGGCCTGGCGGGCTCCCTGAGTGAATCCGGCAATAACGCCGTTGTAGTAGCTGTCTTCATCTCCGAGCACCGCTCCAATGACACCCGTCTGCGACATGGCTGCGGCCACATAGCCTACGAGGTATGATCCTTCATTTCCTGCGAAGACTACGCTGTGAAGGTTCGGATAATCTTCGGGGTTCTCGATCGACGCACAGAACCATATGAAATTGGTGTACGGGTACTCCTGGGTAACGTCCGTGATCTCCCAGAATTCGGGTCCTATACAGACGACCATATCGGATTCAGCTGCAGCTTTCATCATCTGCGGCTTGTACCCCTCATCCTTGCATTCGATATAGCTGACGTTCACGCCGTATTCCGTAAGATACTTACCGCCTTCATATGCAGAGTCGCTGAAAGCCTTGTCCCCTGCCTGTGACGGAACGATTATCGTCACGGTCAGATCGCTCATGCTGTGCTTTTCCTTGACCACACTGCCAAGATATGCGAATCCTGCAATCAGAAGAGCCATGATCAACAGCAATGATATGCTTTTTTTCATTACGTTATTATCCTCTCATGCGTGATTATTTGTTTGCTTCCTCTACTGCTACCGCACAGGCTACCGTAGCGCCTACCATAGGATTGTTTCCCATGCCTACGTATCCCATCATGGCTACGTGAGCGGGCACTGAGGATGAGCCTGCGAACTGCGCGTCGGAGTGCATCCTTCCCATGGTATCGGTCATTCCGTAGGAAGCAGGGCCTGCAGCCATATTGTCCGGATGAAGGGTACGTCCGGTACCGCCGCCGGATGCAACGGAGAAGTATTTCTTTCCCTGTTCCATGCATTCCTTCTTATATGTGCCTGCAACGGGATGCTGGAATCTGGTGGGGTTGGTGGAGTTTCCTGTGATGGAAACGTCTACCTTCTCACTGTGCATGATGGCAACGCCTTCTCTTACGTCATCGGCTCCGTAGCATCTTACAGCTGCTCTTTCGCCCTTGGAATATGCAGTCTCGTTAACGATCTTAAGCTCGCCTGTGTAATAGTCGAACTGTGTCTGTACATATGTGAAGCCGTTTATTCTGGAGATTATCTGAGCAGCGTCCTTTCCAAGACCGTTCAGGATAACTCTCAGCGGTTTCTGTCTTACTTTGTTGGCAGATCTTGCGATTCCGATAGCGCCTTCTGCAGCTGCGAAGGATTCATGTCCTGCAAGGAAGCAGAAGCAGTCGGTTTCTTCTCTCAAGAGCTTGGCTGCGAGGTTTCCATGGCCGAGGCCGACCTTTCTGTCTTCAGCAACTGAACCGGGAAGGCAGAATGCCTGAAGGCCGATTCCGATGGCTTCTGCAGCGTCAGCAGCTTTTACCGCGCCCTTCTTGAGAGCGATAGCTGTTCCTGCCACGTATGCCCAGCAAACGTCCTCGAAACAGATGGGCTGGATGCTCTTGGCTGTCTGATAAGGGTCAAGTCCCTTTGCCTTGCAGATCTCATAAGCCTCTTCAAGATCTTTGATGCCGTATTCATTAAGAGCTGCGTTTATCTTATCTATCTTACGATCGTAGTTTTCAAACATGATTTCCATAGCGCACCTCCTTATTCCTCACGAGGATCGATCTTTTTGACCGCCTCGTCAAATCTTCCGTATTTTCCGCAGGCCTTAGCCATAGCTTCAGCCTTTTCTGTGCCTTCCTTCTTAAGAGCATCCATGAGTTTGCCGAGGTTTACATACTCGTAACCGATGATATTGCCCTCTTCGTCAAGGCCAAGTCTGGTGATGTATCCTTCAGCCAGCTCCAGATATCTTGGTCCCTTCTCCTTGGTGGAGAAAATAGTTCCGACCTGTGAGCGAAGGCCCTTTCCGAGGTCTTCCATGGAAGCACCCACAGCAAGTCCTCCCTCAGAGAACGCGGACTGTGTCCTTCCGTATACGATCTGCAGGAAGAGTTCTCTCATGGCAGTATTTATAGCGTCGCATACCAGGTCAGTGTTCAAAGCTTCAAGAAGAGTCTTCCCGATAAGGATCTCTCCTGCCATGGCAGCAGAATGTGTCATTCCGGAGCATCCTATGGTCTCAACGAGCGCCTCCTCGATTATGCCGTCTTTAACGTTCAGCGTGAGCTTGCAGGCTCCCTGCTGAGGAGCACACCAGCCGATGCCGTGCGTAAATCCGTTAATGTCAGAGATCTGCTTGACCTGTACCCACTTGCCTTCTTCGGGGATCGGTGCAGGTCCGTGATATGCGCCTTTGTTTACAGGGCACATGTTCTGTACTTCTTTGGTGTAGATCATTTTTTCCTCCATATCTTTTCGGTCAATGTCCAAAAAGTAATTATAATCCTATTATTTCCTTGATGAGTTCAGGTCTCTCCACCTGTTCATCAGATATCTCAAAGGCCTTTGCGGCCTCTTCAAGTCCTTCTCTTACCTTGGCGGGGTCATTTCCGTAGAACGTAGCGAGCAGTTCTCCCTTTTCGACTCTGTCGCCGACCTTCTTGTTGAGGACGATTCCTGCAGCGAGGTCTATCTCATCCTCCTTGGTCTCACGTCCCGCTCCCGTCTTCTGAGATGCGAGCCCTATCTGTCTCGCTCTGATGGCGCTTACATATCCTGCCTTGTCAGCTTTTAACTCCTCGCTGAACTCAGCCTGAGGGAACATGGAATAATCGTAAACGATATCCTCATTTCCTCCCTGAGCGTCGATGAATCTTCTCATCTGGGCAAGTCCGGTGCCGCTTTCAAGGGCGTCTTTCGCCATCTCGAATCCCTTTTCAGGCGTATCTGCTCTTCCTCCGAGATAGATCATTATTCCGGCAAGACGTTCGCTGAGCTCTGTGATGTCCTCAGGTCCTCTTCCCTTGAGGGTATCGATGGCTTCCTGGACTTCCAGCGCGTTTCCAACGGCCTTTCCGAGAGGCTGGTTCATGTCGGTTATGCAGGCAACTGTGCGCCTTCCTGCATCGTAGCCGATATCCACCATGAGATCAGCCAATGTCACGGCATCGTCCAGATTCTCCATGAACGCTCCGTCTCCGCACTTGACGTCAAGTACGATGGCGTCTGACCCTGCGGCCAGTTTTTTGCTCATGATGGACGATGCGATGAGTCCGAAGTTGTCTACTGTGGAAGTTACGTCTCTTAAAGCGTAGAGTTTCTTATCAGCGGGTGTGATATGTCCGCTCTGTCCCATGACCGCCATTCCTATGCCGTTCACCTGAGCCAGGAACTCGTCTGGTTCAAGCACAGTCCTGAACCCGGGTATGGATTCCATCTTGTCTACTGTGCCTCCCGTGAATCCGAGACCGCGGCCTGACATCTTAGCGATGGGAACTCCGCAGGCTGATGCGAGAGGAGCAACTACGAGAGTGGTCTTGTCGCCGACTCCTCCTGTTGAATGCTTATCCACCTTGATGCCCTTGATCGAGCTGAGATCGACCGTATCTCCTGAATACCTCATAGCTGCGGTCAGAGTGTATGTCTCTTCCTTTGAAAGGCCTCTGAAATATATGGCCATGAGAAGAGCCGATACCTGATAGTCGGGGATCTCTCCCTTCACGTATCCGTCTATCCACCACTTGATCTCTTCAGGGCTCAGTTCACCGCCTTCGCGTTTTTTGTAAATTATATCGTTCATGTTAAAGCTCATAAGACGATCTCCTCTTTGAATGATTTTCCGAATCCGGTTCCGGGAACTCCGA
Organism: uncultured Eubacteriales bacterium; assembly: GCA_902780845.1. Taxonomy (GTDB): domain Bacteria; phylum Bacillota; class Clostridia; order Peptostreptococcales; family Anaerovoracaceae; genus RUG754. The sequence continues at coordinate 1,754 of CACZGZ010000016.1, read as the reverse complement.
GAAGGTCACATACCGTTGCCCCCAGATCCGCAAAGGTTTTTCTGATCCCCAGATCAACACCCTGCTTTAGTTTCTTTCCGTAAGCTATGACAGGAACGTATTCCCTGGTGTGATCCGTCCCGGGTGCAGTCGGATCGTTTCCATGATCCGCAGTTATGAACAGGATGTCATCATCCGACATATGTTCTATGATCTCGGGGATCCTTGCATCGAATCTCTCGATATTCTCGCCGTATCCCTTGGGATCGCGCCTGTGTCCGTACTTAGCGTCAAAGTCCACAAGGTTGGTGAAGATGAAGCCTTCGAAATCCTTGTCAAGAGCGTCCAGCGTGTTGTCCACGCCGTTCATGTCGTTCTTGTTGTGTACGGATTCCGTAACACCTGCGCCGTTGAAGATATCGCTTATCTTGCCGACAGCGTATACGGTCTTTCCGGCTTCTTTTATCTTATCCAGGATAGTGGGGCCGAAAGGAGTTACTGAATAGTCATGTCTGTCAGATGTCCTTTCCCTCTCCCCTTCAGAGTTTATGATATATGGTCTTGCTATGACTCTTCCGCAGGCGAATTCGCCCACCAGCATCTCTCTCGCTACCTCGCAGTAGTGATAAAGGGTGTCCAGTCCGAATTTGTCAACGTTAAGCGCGATCTGGAATACTGAATCTGCTGAAGTATATACGATGGGCTTGCCGGTGGCTTCAGATTCATCTCCGAGATCCTCTATGATCTGAGTTCCGGAAGCAGGATAGTTACCCAGACATTTGGTCCCGATGGCTTCCTCATACTTATCCATGAATTCCTTCGGGAATCCGTTGGGATAGGTCTTGAAGGGAACGTCTGTCTTAAGGCCTGCGATCTCCCAGTGTCCGGTGGTGGTGTCCTTTCCTTTTGAAGCTTCGGCCATCTTACCGAAGCAGCCCAGGGGCTCCGGTGAAGCGAGCCTTCCCTCCATCACGCCCTGGATATTTCCCCAGCCTAATTTAAGCATGTTGGGGATCTGAAGTCCGTTATTGAACTCCCATATATGTCCGAAGGTATTCGCACCCTTATCTCCGTAATCCGCCGCGTCCGGCATCTCACCGACTCCAAGACTGTCAGTTACCACAATAAGTACTTTCATTAAAATGCCCTCCTATATCAATCTCAGCGGTCTGGCATCAAGATAGTCCAGACTTACGAGCTTGTACTCTACTCCGTTCAGGACGCCTTTGATACCGCGCCTGAACTTTTCCTTTCCGTGGAGATGACCGTAAACGCAGGTCTTCACTCCATATTCACTCATCAGCTCCGTAAAACCGGAGACCTGATGCTTGTCATTCGTGGGAGGATAGTGGAGAACTCCTATGATCTCCTTCGCTCCCCTTTTCTTTCCATCCTCGAGAGACGCTCTGAGTCTCAGAAGCTCCCTCGCATATATCTTCTGATCGTGTTCGCCGAAGCCTTCGGTTCCCGGGCAGTTCCAGCCTCTGGTGCCGCAGATGGCCAGATCCCCGATCATGTAAGCTTCGTTATGGACGAAGTTCATCTTTGGGTCCTTCAAAATCTTCTTAACCATGTGACCCGAACCGTTATCTTCCTCGATCTCTTCGCCGTAAAGAAGATCCAGCACCCTGTGTGAAGTCCACCAGAGATCGTGATTTCCCTTGAAGAAGATCTTGGTGCCCGGAAGACTCTTAAGCCAGTCAAGGTCGTACTTCGCTTCCTCTATCCCGAGTCCCCAGGACAGGTCTCCGGCCACTATCACGTAATCGTCTTCT
>CACZGZ010000015.1 GCA_902780845.1 uncultured Eubacteriales bacterium | reverse complement strand
TTTCTGTGCTTCGTTCACATTATATCACATTTCAGCCCTCAGTGCAAAATATTTTGCACCCTGTTTTTTAGCTCAACTATATGATAGAATATTTTGGGCAGACAGGGGGATATACCCGTCTGTTAATATTTTTTTCGAGGTTATGGATAATGAGAATAAGGAAAGACAACAAAGAACTTCTTGAAAACGAGATCATGCTCATCTCGGACGTGTCCGACGCACTGGCTCACCCCCTGAGGGTCAAGATTCTTAAATATATAATGACGCAGAACAGGAACATGAAGCCCGTCTGCACCAAGGACCTTGTGGAGGAATTCGGATACGCTCAGGCTACTATCTCCCAGCACATGAAGAAGCTGGTGCTGGCAGGCCTGGTGGAATCCAAGCACAAGGAAAAGTTCAACTACTACTACGTGAATCTCGGGCTCCTCGCAAGATACGTGGACGCCGCCAAGAAGTTCAGCGTAGACTGATATTAAAAAGGAAAGCTCCGCATCAAGCGGAGCTTTTTTATATTATATTTCTTTGTTTTCCCCAAGCCAGGGCAGGTAGTGGAGCAGGCCTTCGTTGAAGCCTTCGCTTCGCTCGCCTTCGGCGATATATGTGGCCCATTCCTTTAGAACGGGCACTGCGTTTGCCACAGCTACCGAGGTGCCGGCCGCCTTAAGGAGCGGCAGGTCGTTGGTGTTGTCTCCGAAAGCTATTATCTGATCCTTTGAAAAGCCCAGGTAGCCGGCAAGGTTCTCGAGAGCCTCGCCTTTGTCCACCCCTTCGGAGACCACCTCTATAAGATGGGCATCCGACTGAGCCATGTAGACCCTGTCTCCGTAGAGTTCCTCCAGGGCCGCCTGTTCAGCGGGCACCCTTTCGGGCTCGCAGGCGAGCAGTATCTTCGGGGTCTTGAAGAAGGGGTACTCCAGGAAGTCTCCCACCTCGCGGTAATCCGCATATCTTAAGTCGGGGTCCGGATGTCTGTCCAGGCGGAGCTTTTCCACCACGATGGTCCCCTCGTCATACATCTGTATGTAAAGGTCGTGCTCGTGGGCATACTCCACTATGCCGCGGACGATATCTTCTTCAAGGTAGTTCTCGTAGATCGTTACCCCGTTTACGGGATCCATTACGAGAGCCCCGTTATAGCAGATGGCCATGTAGGCTGCTCCCACTGAATCCGCCACACCTCTCGCGGACTTGACGGATCTTCCCGTAGATATCGCAAAGAACACGCCGCTGTCAACTGCCCTTCTGATATATTCTTTTGTTTCTTCCGGCACCAGTCCCTCCTTGTCGAGAAGAGTATGGTCCAGGTCTGTCGCTATTAATTTTATCATCCGTGCCGCTGCAGGCTCGCCCTGCATTTTAAATCAAATCAGGATACCGTAAAGATCCTTTACCAGGATTATCATAATGGATATCAGGATCACGCCGTGGAATCCCATGACGAAATCTCTGGTACGGGGACCCTTTGCGTTTCTCTTGGGAATGCCGAATGCAAAGAACGCCGGCACCGCCTTGTAATCCTCAAGCTTATCCGGGGGAAGCGCTTCCAAAGCCTTATCCTTAGGCTTGAGCTCTCCGCCTTCAACAGCCTTTTTATACGCGTCGGTATAAACAGCCCAGAGCGCCACCGCTTCCTTCACGTCCATCCTGCCGAATACGAGTTCATTTTCGATAAAGCTCAGAAAATCCGCATTCGCCATATGAGTATCGAAAGCCGTATACCATCTTCCCAGGAGCGCCATCGCAAGCAGCCCTCCGCAAAGAATTATCGCGTGAACGATGATCGCGAAGGTAGTCTCGCGCCCAGAGAAGTTGAAGGCAAGAACTCCTGCGACTACAGCCATGTAGATTCCAGTGAAGGTATGGATCTCGGTCTCTATATGTCTCGCATGATTGATGTTTTCCGTTACGTTCGTCTGAATGAACGACTTGAATTCATCCTCCTGAGGAGTATTGAATTCTATCATTTTCCTGATGTCTGCCATAGTTTTCAAAATATCGCCTATATGCGATCTTGCTGACCTGACTATATCCTATTTCCTCAGTTTCGATACTTTCAGCCTGGATGTGGCTCTGGCGAGCTCCATCTGGGCCTTCATGTATTCCTGACGGCTGCGCTTCTTCAGGATCTCCTCCTGAGCCTCAGCTGCCGCGCGCTCCGCGCGCTTCACGTCGATCTCTTCGGGATGTTCCGCCGTGTCCACCAGGACTGTGACCACGTTGTCCTCCACCTTTACCATGCCTCTGGAGCATGATGCGTGTTCATCAGTTCCTCCGGGAACTCTGAATGTGATCTCTCCGGGAACGACGCCGGCCACCATGTTCAGGTGGTTTGCCTGGATTCCGTACATGCCTTCCGTGGTTGGAAGCACCAGGGATTCACAGGGTCCCTCGTAAAAGCTTCTTTCGGCAGCCAGGATGTGAAGTTCAAAAGTATTCATCACGTCACCTCTCGCTACTTAAGAGTCTCCGCCTTGGCAATGGCATCATCTATGGTTCCTACGTTATAGAACGCAGCCTCGGGATAATCGTCCATCTCGCCTTCGATGATGGCCTTGAAGCCTCTTACGGTCTCCTTGACGGGAACGTATACTCCCGGAAGGCCTGTGAACTTCTCAGCTACGAAAGTGGGCTGAGCCAGGAATCTCTGGATCTTACGGGCACGCCATACGGTGAGCTTGTCCTCTTCACCCAGTTCTTCCATACCCAGGATGGCGATGATATCCTGAAGTTCGGAGTACTTCTGAAGGATCTCCTGGACTTTACGCGCTACGTAGTAGTGCTCTTCTCCCACGATGTCCGCTTCCAGGATCCTGGAGTTGGATGCCAGAGGGTCTACCGCAGGGTAGAGTCCCTGCTCAGCGATCTTACGGGAAAGTACCGTAGTAGCATCCAGGTGGGTGAATGTCGTTGCAGGAGCGGGGTCCGTAAGGTCATCCGCAGGTACGTATACGGCCTGTACGGATGTGATGGAACCGGCCTTGGTGGAGGTGATCCTCTCCTGAAGAGCACCCATCTCCTGTGCAAGGGTCGGCTGATAACCTACGGCTGAAGGCATACGTCCGAGAAGGGTGGATACCTCTGATCCTGCCTGTACGAATCTGAAAATATTATCTATGAAAAGGAGAACGTCCTTATTCATTTCATCTCTGAAATATTCAGCCATGGTAAGTCCTGAGAGGCCGACTCTCATACGGACTCCGGGAGCTTCGTTCATCTGGCCGAATACCATGGCGGTCTTGTCCATAACGCCTGCTTCATGCATCTCTTTCCAGAGGTCGTTACCCTCTCTGGAACGCTCGCCTACGCCGGTGAATATGGAATATCCGCCGTGCTCCATGGCTACATTATGGATGAGTTCCTGGATAAGTACGGTCTTACCTACTCCGGCGCCGCCGAAGAGGCCGATCTTACCTCCCTTGGGATAGGGCTCCAGAAGGTCGATGACCTTGATGCCCGTCTCCAGGATCTCTACTGAAGGAGAAAGCTCGCTGAATGAAGGTGCCTTTCTGTGGATCTCCCAGTGAGGTTCTTCTGCCGGCACCGGCTCTCCTCCGTCGATGGGATCTCCCAGAACGTTGAACATCCTGCCCAGGACCTTCTCTCCTACGGGAACCTTGATGGAACCTTCCGTCCTTTCGACTTCCATTCCTTTGGACATTCCGTCCGATGATGCCAGCATGATGCAGCGCACCATGTCGTGGCCTATATGCTGAGCCACTTCCATGACTCTCGTTCCGTCTTCTGTTTTAACTTTCAGGGCCTCTTTTATGGCCGGAAGCTGTCCCTGTTCGAACTTTACGTCGATTACGGAACCTGATATCTGTACGATCCTTCCTGTCATTTAATTCAACCCCTCCTCTCTCTCTTCACGCTTTTTCTTTGACTTTTTCTGTCCGCGGGAGCCTGCGGAGACCTCAGTGATCTCCTGGGTGATGGCACCCTGTCTCACGTGGTTGTATTCCAGATTCAGGCTTGCCAGAAGCTCTTCAGCGTTCTGGTTTGCCGCATCCATGGCGGACATTCTGGCGCTCTGCTCAGAGCAGAAGCTGTCCACCAGGGCACTGTAAATATATCCAGCCACATAGCTGGGCACGATGTTGTTAAGCACCGCGGTAACGTTCGGCATATATTCTGTATAGGTGGTCTTAAGCTCTTTGGCTTCCTCCCTTTCCTCGCGGTCGAGAACGAAGTTTTCCCTCTTGAAGGGCAGGAGCACCATGGAATCCACGTCTCCTCCCATGAGGCCGTTCCTGAAATCCGTATAGACTATATATGCCTTGGATATCTCTTTTCTGCTGTAGAGCCCGGTGATGATCTGTGCGATCTCTCTGGCTCTGTCAAGGGTAGGATTCTGAGCAGTGTAGAGGAAGCTCTGGTCTATGTTCATGCCTCTTCCCTCAAAATACCTTCTGCCGTATTCTCCTACGACAAAGAGCTTGTAGGAAGGAGTTCTCTTGATGAGCTTCATGGCTTCCTTTATGACGTTCTGGTTATAGGCACCTGCAAGGCCCTTATCTGCGGTTATAACAAGATATGCCACAGTTGTTTTGGTCTCGCCGGAAGGAACCATTCCTTCGTCTGAGCCTTCAACAGGTCCCTCTTCAGCAAAAAAGTCATTTCCCGCACTCTCACTCATCTGGATCATGGTGACGATCTGGCTCTTGAGCATTTCAAAGTAGGGCCTGGTATTGTCCAGTTCCCTCTTGGCCTTGGTCATCTTGGTGGATGAGATGAGATACATGGCGTTGGTGATCTTCTGAGTATCCTTAACGCTCTTTATTCTGTTTTTAATTTCTTTGGTTGTAGCCATCAGCGAACTTCTTTGCTATAGAAATTATTTCCTCTTTCAGTTCATCTGAAAGTTTCTTTGTTGAATTTATCTCCTGACCTATTTCAGGGTGTTCCTCTTCAAACATCTGGAGAAGGTCCTTTACGAAGGCCGGGATCACATCGATATCGATGTTCTGCATGGTATGAGCCATGGCGGATACCAGCATGATTACCTGCTCTTCCTGCTTCCAGGGATGATACTGAGGCTGTCTCAGCATCCTCATGAGGCCCTGCCCGTAGACCAGCTGATTCTTGGTCTGGTCATCCAGGTCGGATGCGAACTGGCTGAATACCTCCATCTCCCTGTACTGGGCGAGGTCGAGTTTCAGAGTTCCTACGGCCTTCTTCATGGCCTTAGTCTGGGCGTCTCCTCCTACACGGGATACGGAAAGTCCTACATTAACAGCAGGGCGCTGTCCTGAGAAGAAGAGGTCGCTTTCAAGGAAGATCTGACCGTCAGTGATGGAAATGATGTTTGTAGGGATGTATGCACTTACGTCTCCCGCCTGGGTCTCTACGATGGGAAGGGCCGTGATGGATCCTCCTCCGATCTCGTCGGACAGACGGGCTGCTCTTTCAAGAAGTCTTGAATGGAGATAGAATACGTCTCCGGGATAAGCCTCACGTCCGGGGGACCTGTCCAGAAGAAGTGAAAGCGTTCTGTATGCTACAGCGTGCTTTGAAAGGTCATCGTAAACGATCAGCACGTCTTTTCCCTGTCTCATGAAGTACTCTGCCATGGCGCAGCCGGCATAAGGCGCGATGTACTGGAGCGGTGCGCTGTCGGAGGCAGACGCATCGACTATGATGGTATATTCCATGGCTCCGTGCTTCTTCAGGGTCTCGGAAAGCTGAACTACCGAACTGGTCTTCTGACCGATGGCGACGTAAACACAGATGCAGTTCTTACCCTTCTGATTTATGATGGCATCAACTGCGATAGCTGTCTTACCTGTCTGACGGTCTCCGATGATAAGCTCACGCTGTCCCCTTCCTATTGGGAACATGGCGTCTATCGAGAGTATTCCTGTCTCAAGAGGCGTATCTACGGGCTGACGCTCGATGATTCCGGGAGCGGGGCTCTCTACGGGATAGTAGTCGTCTTCCTTTACGTCTCCGAGTCCGTCGATGGGAACTCCGAGAGGGTCTACTACTCTTCCCAGGAAGCCGTCTCCTACGGGAACGCCTGCGGTCTTTGCAGTCCTGTGAACGGAGCTTCCCTCGGAAACTTCCTCGTCTCCGTCAAAGAGGATGCAGCCTACTTCGTGCTCCCTTATATCCTGGACCATTCCTCTGGCCCCTCCCTTGAATACGAGGATCTCGCCATAGGTGGCATTGTCCAGACCTTCAACGGTAGCGATACCGTCTCCCACGGTGGTGACCACGCCCACTTCCTGGGCGAGGGCTTCAGGCGTCCACTCCTTGATGGTCTCCTTGATGAGGGGGATGATGTTTCCGTTCCTCGTGGGAACCTTGACCAGGGTATCCCTTAACTGCTGGAAACGTCCGCCTACAGACCAGTCGTAGACTTCCTTGCCCACTTCAAGTCTGAATCCTCCGGGGAAGGCATCGGTCTTTTCCCATCTGAAATCATAGCCCTCGCCGTAGCGGGTCTCTATGAATCTTCTGAACCTCTTCTCCTGCTCTTCCGAAGGCGCTTCCAAAGAATACAGAACGGCGATCCTGTCTTTTAACTCATTACTGTTCATAGTCGGATCCCCTCTTTTCTGCCAGATCTACAGCGTCCAGGAACTGATCGAAGGCTTCTCCTGCGGTAGCTTTCAGAGCCAGTTTCTCCGTAGCGTCGGTAACCATCTCGGAGATCTCGGACTGGGCATCTGAAAGGATCCTTTCCTTCTCGCGGTTTGCCTCGGCCTTGGCCTCTCTGACTATCCTCTCAGCCTCATCCTTGGCTGCCTGGAGCTGCGTCTCTTTTGACTTCTCGATCTCCTGACGCGACTTGGACTTCATCTGTGAGATCTCCGCCTCAGCCTCTGAGAGCTTCGTATCATACTGAGCCTTCTTCTCTTCTGAAGCCTTCAGGTTGTCCCTTGCCTCGTCGTCCATATCCCTGTATGTCTTCTCACGCTTCTCCATGAAGTTCTTTACGGGCTTGTAAAGAAGGAAGTAGAGGATCGCAAAAAGGATCAGGAAGTTCAGGAGATGCAGGAAGATCTGCGTGAAATTTATGTTAAGCGGTAAATTGCTCATCTGATCTCTCCTTTAAATTACGAAGGCGATAAGGATTACAACGACCAGCGCATAGATGATGGCTGTTTCGATGAATACCAGACCCAGAATGAAGGTCGTTCTGATCTTGCCCTCAGCTTCAGGCTGGCGGGAAATGGCTTCAGTGGATTTGCCTGTTGCGATACCCATGGCTAAGCCGCCGCCCATGGCTGCAAGTCCGATGGCTATAGCGGATGCGAGGCCCTTGTCGAATCCCTGGACTGCTTCGCCTGTTCCGTCATCAGCATATGCGATGCTTGCTGCGAGAAGCATGGTGAGAGCAAGTACGATGACGATTGCTACGATACCTGTGAATTTTAATGTCTTATTCATTTTAATTTTCCTCCGAAAAATTTTATACAGTTAATTCTTTTGCTTTCTTGGCCTTGGGAGCCTTTATTTTTTTCTCCTTGGGCTTGGGCGGTTCCGATACCTCTCCGTAGAAGAGCGATACCAGCATGGTCAGTACGTATGCCTGTATGAGAGCGTGCAGGCAGGTGAACATAATTCCCACCAGCACGGGAACCACTACGCTCAGGTGCGAATAGTAGTAGACGAGCTCCGTGACCAGGGCTCCCGAGAGGAGCGCTCCGAAAAGTCGGAAGCTCATCGATATCGGAAGCGAGTACTCCTTCAGGGTGTTTATCACGCCTCTGAAACCGTTGGCCGCGATTCCTCCGCTCATTATGAAGAGGTACGAGGTGCAGCCCATCATCAGAGCTCCGTTTATGTCCGCGAGAGGCGCGGGAAGGGAGACCGATGCGCCGGTGGTGGTGATCACCTGAATGCCGAAGAGTTCCAGCATGGTCCCGGTGAAGATGTACACGCCCGCAGCGAATATGTATCCGCCCATGATCTTATTGAGGTGAGGGCTGTTGGTCTTGCTCAGGTTATCGAAGTAACCCACAAGGAGCTCCAGCACTGACTGGAATCTTCCGGGCACCAGTGTGAACTTCGGTATCACGAAGATCCTGATGATGATGGCCGCCACGGTCAGTATGGCAGTTACCAGGAAGCCCGCGGCAAGCCCGGGGTTGATCTCGATCCCGAAGAAATTCACCTTGTGCACGTTGTGCAGTACGGCGTCCCTCATGATGACGTTCACCGATTCCTCCTCCCCGGCGCTGCTTCCCGAAGTCAGGAAGATGCCCAGAAGCAGGATCACGGCTATCACCCCAAAGATGATGAGCATCGTTTTCTTTTGTTTCTTGTCCATAAGCAATATCTCCTTATACGGTATGGAAGCCGGAACGTCTGTCCCTGTCCAGTACCTCTAATTCCAGGTCTCTTCCCACTATGAAGCCCTCCTCTTCAAGGGCGTTCTTCACGGTGATCATGGCCTGCTCGGGGGTGTTGTTCTCCTTGCTAAGGTGAGCCAGGAAGACCTTCATCGTCCCGTTATCATCCGAAATCCTCTTCCTTATCCTCCTGTATCTCAGGACCTCCGTCAGGCAGTGGGCACAGGCCTCGTTCGAGAGGTGCCCCGTATCCGACAGTATCCTCAGTTTCAGAGAATAGGGATAGCTTCCGTAGAGCAAAATATTTCTTTCGTGGTTAGATTCCAGGGCCAGGATGTCCGCGTCCTTGATGTTGTTGAAGATAGCATCGCTGACGTAACCCGTATCGGTCACCACGCAGATCTTCGCATCGTCCTTTTCAAAGGAAAAGGTGATGGGTTCATCCGTATCGTGGGAAAGATCGAAGGGCGTGACCCTGATGTCACCCGCCTTTATCTCCTCGCCGGAACCCGTCTCCATAAGCCTTTCGTAGGGAAGAGGCGAGACCTTCTTCACCAGAGCTTCAAGAGTCCCGTGGGACGCATAAAGCGGGCAGCGAGTATTCTTGAGGAGAGTCTTTATACCCTTGATGTGATCTATGTGATCGTGGGTAATGAAGACCGCGTCTATGTCGCTTAAGCTCAGTCCCAGCTCCCCGAGGCCCGTCTTTATGGCCTTGCAGCTTATACCGACATCCAGAAGCAGGTTCGTATTATCGCTTTTTATCAGATAACAGTTGCCCGAGCTTCCGCTTGCCAGGGAACAAAAGCCTAATTTCATGTACTCTCCTAAACATATTTCTACAAAGCTATATTATATCACAAATAACTTAAAAGTCCACTTTTAAGGTGATTTTTTGCGCTTTATCAACATGTGTTAATAATTCGTCAAGTATTTCCCATAAAGAAAAGGGGAGCTTCATGCTCCCGCTTTTATCTCGTGTAATTTGTTTACGGCTTCATGATTGATCCTGCCCAGATCCTTCTTAAGAGCATTGTGGCTCAGGACCAGGGTAAGTACCAGGAAGCCTGCCGCGAATCCTGCCAGGATCAACGCACTGTGTCCGGCATTCGCTCCTGCCGTGCCGCTTATGGCCTCTTTGAAGAGCTGTGTGGAATAGGTCATGGGAAGGACCTTGTTGATAGCTCTGAAGAAGCCGCTCTGGGTCTCGATGGGGAAGGTTCCGGCACATGACGTCAGCTGCAGTATGAGAAGCAGCATCGCAAAGAACTTGCCCGCGTCTCCCAGATTGATGAGGCAGAACTGTACGATGGTCATGAATGTGATCGATACCAGTATGCAGGCTCCGAAGAGCATTGCGGGGTTGTTCACCGTGATATGGAGAACGTCCTTGATAACCACCGCAAGGAGTATGGCCTGAGCTGCGCTTATAAGGGCGAAGGCTCCTGTCCTTAAAACGATCTTATCGGAATCCTTGCTCAAGAGCTTGATCCTTCTCTCGTAATCGAGGTAGATGCCGAAGTAAATCATCAGGCAGCCTACCCAAAGGGACAGGCCCATGAAGTAAGGAGCGAAGGCTGAACCGTAGTTAGCCACGGGCTGTACGTATTCGGTCTCTGTCTTTACCGGTTCCTCGCCGTATTCCGAAAGTCCGTTGAGAGCCTTGAGTTCAGACTTTGCATCGCTTACAGCAGTGTTTACTCCGTCTTTTGCGGTGCCGATACCGGCTTCAAGCTGTCCTGCACCGTTATCCAGTGCTGCGGCACCTGATGCGAGTTCTCCTGCACCTGCATCCGCCCTGGAAGTTCCTGCCTTGAGCGCTGCTGCTCCGTCTGATGCGGCGCTTACTCCTTCTGTATATTTATCGACGCCTTCTGCCAGCTGTCCGGCTCCGTTTCTAAGAGCGCCGGCACCTGAATTCAGTGCATCGTTATTTGCTGAAAGCGTATCCAGTCCGCCGGAGAGCTGACTGATACCGCCGTTCAAAGCATCGTTATTGGAAGCTACCTGATCCAGCCCTGAACTTAAGGCATAAGCTCCGCCTATAAGGGTGTTGGGATCAGCCGTGCTTCCGAAGGCTCCGTCAAGCTGACCGAGGCCTGCGGATAAAGCGCCGACACCGGATCTTAAGTTCTGTACACCTGACGTGAGCTGGTTAACTCCACCGGAGACAGCATCCGCTCCTCCCTGAAGTGCGGGAAGGTTCTGTCCGAGGCTGTCGAAACCGCCTACTATTGCAGCGAGGTTCTGGTCGCCTGTGGCCTGCTGGTACTGTCTTAAGGCTTCAACCGCCTGTGAGTAGCCGCCGCTGAAGTTAGCGATGCCTGAAGAGAGGTTTGAAGCTCCGCCCGATAAGGTGTTGAGAGTTTCGTCTCCCGGGATAGCGCCTGCAGCTGAATCCACCTGAGACTTCATGGCTGCTACGCCTTGCTCCGCTGCTACAACTCCGTTATAGAGGCTGTCGGCTCCCGCTGAAGCCTGACTTACGCCCTGGGTGTAAGCACCGATCCCGGCCTGAAGTGCCTTTGCGCCGGAACCTGCCTGATCGACTCCCGCGGTATAGTTCTTGACTCCGTCCGCCAGGGTGCCTGCTCCGCCTGAGAGGCTGTCGGCTCCTCCTGTGAGAGCAGCGCTGTTAGCCTTAAGAGTGCCGAGGCCGTCTGAAAGCTGTCCTGCACCTTTATCCAGTGCATCCATTCCTGATGAGAGTTCAGGCACGCTGCTCTTTAGCTGCGCGGTGCCGTCTTTCAACTGACCTACGCCGTCCGAAAGCTGTCCGAGGCCATCCTGAAGAGCTCCCATCTCATCGGGTACGCTGTTCAGTTTATCGGAAAGGGTCGCTATTATCTCACCGTCGATCTTGGAGTTCATCTTTTCCTTGATGGTGGGCATGGCGTTCTCCAGTATCTGGGCTGCCAGGTAGTTCTTTTTCTGATTTGCTGTGTATATAATGGAACTGTGGATCTTCTCGGTATCTCCCGAAACGGTGGCCACGTCCTCTGAGAAATCCTCAGGGATCGTGATCGATGCGTAGTATTCGTCTCCAAGGACTCCCTGCTCCGCATCCTCTTTATCGGTGAACACGAAGCCAAGAGAACCGTCCTCCGCCAGTTCATCGCATATCTCATCCCCAAGGTTTCTCATCTCTCCGTTTATTTCGGAACCCTTATCCAGGTTCACTACAGCCACGGGAACGTCCTCAAGTCTGGCGTAGGGATCCCAGAATGCCCCAAGGTAAAAGTAGGAATACATAAGCGGAATGATTATGACTCCGATTATGATAGCTGCTTTTATGATCGGGGATGTTTTTTTCTTCTCATTCATTTAAAGTCATCTCCTTCTGTATCGCACAGCAGGATGCCGCATGGGTCAGACCTGCTGCTGGTTCTCTTTTTTACAACATTATATTTTATTCATTTTCCTCAAAATATCATTAATCATTTCTGAACATATGATTAAAATTTAATCAAATGATGTAAATTGACTAATTTAAGGCTTACCTTTGAAGGGGATTTTTTGTATAATAGGGGTAAAGAAAACAGATAAGGCGGAAGATATGTCTAAGTATACCAAACAGGCTCTTGGAGAGTCTCTTAAGAAGCTTATCTCGGAGAAGCCCCTCAATAAAATAACCGTGACCGAGATCGTGAACGATTGCGGGCTGAACCGCATGACCTTCTACTATCACTTCCAGGATATCTACGACCTGCTGGAGTGGGTCTGCGTGGAAGATGCCGAGAAGGCTCTTAAGGGCAAGAGTTCATACTCCAACTGGCAGGACGGGATGTATAACGTGCTGGAACTGATCCGGGAAAACAAAGCCTTCGTAATGCACGCTTACCATTCCATTTCCAGAGACTATCTCGAGATGTATGCCTTCCGGCTGACCGATGCCCTCTTCATATCGGTCATAGACGAACTGGATAAAGATAATAAACTGGATCCGGACGACAAGGAGTTCATAGCTTCCTTCTACAAGTATGCCTTCCTGGGGATAATGATGAACTGGGTGGATAACGACATGAAGGAAGATCCAAAAGAGCTGATCGAAAGGTTGAGCATCGTGGTTGAAGGAGATATAACGAACGCAGTTGAACGGTTCTCGGAGCGCAGGGTCTGAATACTGCGCCTCCCAGGACAGGCAGCCGGAATGCCCGCTCAGGTGCGGGTTTTTTTATGCCCTGATCATGGGTCATAACCTTTGAAATGCAAGGGTCTTGTTCTTTATAAAAAACAAGGCCCCGCGGGGTTGTTTTGGGGACTTTCCTTGTGTTATTATTTCGTGGATATAGATAAAAAATCTACTAATATATATGGAGGGTGTTTAATGAGTTGTGAAAAGTGTCAGAAGGAGCAGGAGATGCTTCAGGAGATAATCCTTAAGCATAAGGACACCCCGGGTGCCCTTATCCCCATTCTCCACGAGGCTCAGAATATCTACGGATATCTGCCTCCGGAGGTCCTTCATGAGATCGCCAAGGGGCTGAACATGCCCGAAGCGGAAGTCTACGGAGTGGCTACCTTCTACTCCCAGTTCTCGCTTCAGAAAAAAGGAAAATACAGGATCAACGTATGCCTCGGTACCGCCTGCTATGTCAAGGGCGCCCAGGACATACTCGATAAGTTCAAGCTGAGACTTATGATCGATGTCGGCGAATGCACCGACGACGGTCTTTTCTCGCTTGAGGCCTGCAGGTGTATCGGTGCCTGCGGTCTGGCTCCCGTAGTCACCATAAACGGTGACGTCTACGGAAGGATGAACCCGGACATGGTGGACGAGATACTCGATAAATACGAAGCACTGGCTGCTTCAGAACAGGAGGGTGAAGCATGCTGATAAAGAACAGCGAAGTTCTCAGAGAACTGAGAGACAGAAAGCATAAGGAAATGGCCCTCCGTTTAGGAGAGGACTTCGATCCGAAGGACGGCGGCAGGATGCACATCCTGATCTGCGGAGTGGCGGGCTGCCAGTCTGCAGGATCCCTCGGTATCTACGAGGAACTCAATAAGAGAATAGAAGAGAACGGACTCCAGTCCGAGATAAAGATCATATCCACCGGATGCATGGGGCTTTGCGCCCAGGGACCTCTCATGGTCACCTATCCCGATGAGATCATGTACACCCACGTGGAGCCGTCAGATGTTGAGGAGATCTGGAACTCCCACGTGATCGGCGGAAAGCCCGTGGAGAGATTATTTGCGACGGAACCGGACGGAACCAAGATCGCCCACGCTTTAAAGGATCACTCCTTCTACTCCAAGCAGCTTAAGATCGCTCTTAAGAACTGCGGCCTGATCAACCCCCTCGATATCGAGGAATACATCGGAGTGGACGGCTACGGCGCGTTGGCCAAATGCCTGGATGATATGGATCCCGAAGACGTCATCGACACCATGAAGGACGCAGTGCTTCGCGGAAGAGGAGGCGCAGGCTTCCCTCTCGGAGTAAAGTGGGAATCAGCTGCCCGCGAGATGGCTCCCGTGAAATACATCTGCTGCAACGCTGATGAAGGTGACCCGGGCGCATTCATGGACAGATCCATCCTTGAGGGAGATCCCCATTCCATCCTGGAAGCCATGGCCATCGCAGGATATGCCTGCGGAGCAAAGCAGGGCTACATCTACGTCCGTGCTGAATATCCCGTGGCAGTAGAACGCCTCGGTGTCGCCATCAAACAGGCTCACGAATACGGACTTCTCGGAAAGAATATTTTGGGAAGACCCTTTGATTTTGATATAGACATCCGTCTCGGAGCAGGCGCCTTCGTCTGCGGAGAGGCCACCGCCCTCATGGCATCCATCGAGGGAAAGAGAGGCGAGCCCCGTCCGAAGCCGCCCAGATCAACAGAGAAAGGTCTCTTCGACTGCCCGACAGTCCTCAATAACGTAGAGACCTTCGCAAACGTGCCTCAGATCATCATGAAGGGCACCGACTGGTTCAAGGCTATCGGAACCGAAAAGTCCAACGGAACCAAGGTATTCGCTCTCGGCGGCAAGATCGAGAACACAGGTCTCGTGGAAGTTCCCATGGGAACCACTTTGAGAGAAGTCGTCTTCGATATCGGAGGAGGAGTTCCCGGACACCTTAACTTCAAGGCTGCCCAGACAGGCGGTCCTTCCGGCGGCTGCATCACGTCAGAACATCTGGATACTCCCATGGACTTCGATTCACTCACGAAGCTGGGCACCATGATGGGCTCCGGCGGACTCATCGTTATGGCAGAAGACTCCTGCATGGTAGATATCGCCAAGTTCTTCCTTGACTTCACGGTTGATGAATCCTGCGGTAAGTGCCCTCCCTGCCGTATCGGCACCAAACGTATGCTCGACATAACGAAGAAGATCACCGAAGGTAAGGGAAACATGGATGACCTGGACGAGCTGGAAGATCTGGCTCAGATGATCAAGACGGGTGCGCTTTGCGGCCTCGGTCAGTCAGCGCCGAACCCCGTAGTCTCCACCCTTAAGTACTTTAAGGATGAATACATCGCCCACGTAAGGGATAAGAAATGTCCCGCCGGCGTCTGCGTATCCATGCTCAAGTACATCATCATGGCGGAGACCTGCAGAAGATGCGGCATCTGCGCCAAGAACTGCCCTGTGGGCGCTATCACAGGAGACAAGGATCATCCGTACGTTATCGATCAGGACAAGTGCATCAAGTGCGGCGTCTGCATGAGCAAGTGTCCATTCAAGTCAATACTGAAGAACGCATAAGGAGGTACCCGGACCATGAGCAAAGTACACGTTACTATAGACGGTATTCAGGTCTATGTGCCTGATAACTATACGATACTGGAAGCAGCAAAGGAGATAAACATCCATATCCCCACACTTTGCTTCCTGAAAGATGTAAGCGAACTGGGCTGCTGCAGGATGTGCCTCGTGGAGATCAAAGGAAAGAAAGAACTCCAGGCTGCCTGCGTGCACCCCGTAAAGGACGGAATGGAAGTAATCACCCACTCCGCCAGGATCAACAGATACAGAAAGAAAAATCTGGAGCTGATCCTTTCCAACCACCCTGCGAGATGCCAGTCCTGCACCAGGTCCATCTCACAGTGCGAGCTCCAGGTGCTCGCAAACAAGCTGGACGTAGAATCCAACAACTACCTGAAATATCAGGATTCCATCACCATGAATCCGAAGAGCGACATTGACGAAGGCGTATCTCTTTTCAGAGACCCCAACCGCTGTGTTCTTTGCAGAAGATGCGTATCCATCTGCAATAACATCCAGACCGTCGGCGCCATCTCCCCTCTCTTCAGGGGAATGTCCACCGTTATCGGTACTGCGGGCATGAACGCCATCGACTCTTCAGTCTGCGTAAACTGCGGTCAGTGCATCTCAGTATGCCCTACAGGAGCCCTTCAGGAGCACAGATCTCTTGACGGCGTAATGGACGACCTCTACGATCCCGATAAGATCGTAATCGCCCAGACCGCTCCCGCAGTCCGCGCAGCCTTAGGCGAGGAATTCGGAAATCCCATCGGAACCAATGTAACCGGAAAGATGGTGACCGCTCTCAAGATGCTCGGCTTTGACAAGGTATTCGATACCAACACCGGAGCCGACCTCACCATCATGGAAGAGGGAACAGAGCTCATAGACAGGATCAGAGGAGGCGGAGTCCTTCCCCTCATCACCTCCTGCTCCCCCGGCTGGGTCAAGTTCTGCGAACACAACTTCCCGGAATTCCTGCCCAACCTCAGCTCCTGCAAATCCCCTCACGAGATGCTGGGAGCCATCATCAAGAGCTACTACGCAGAGAAAAACGGCATCGACCCGAAGAAGATCGTAGTCGTATCCGTAATGCCCTGCACCGCAAAGAAATTCGAAGCGCAGCGTCCGGAACTCGCTTCAGTTGAAGACCTTCCCGATGTTGACCACGTTATCACCACGAGAGAGCTTGCCAGAATGATCCGCCAGATCGGTATCGACTTCAATTCTCTCTCAGATACAAACTTCGACGATCCTCTCGGAATGTCCACAGGTGCCGGCCTTATCTTCGGTACCACCGGAGGAGTTATGGAAGCCGCACTTCGTACGGTGAACGACCTCCTCACAGGCACCAACTCCGACGCCCTTGACTACAACGAAGTCCGCGGAATCGACGACGGCATCAAAGAAGCCACAGTAAAGATCGCAGACCTCGAACTCAAGGTTGCCGTAGCACACGGACTGGGCAACGCCCGCCGCCTCATGGACAGACTGAGAGCCGGCGAGCGCTTCGACTTCATCGAAGTCATGGCCTGCCCCGGCGGCTGCATCAACGGCGGCGGCCAGCCTCTTCAGGTATCCGACGTACGTAACTGGATCGACTTCAAGGAGAAGCGCGCCCACGCCCTCTACGCCGGCGACCAGAAGATGATCATGAGAAAGTCCCACAACAACCCGGCGATAAGACGTCTCTACAAAGAGTACCTCGGCTTCGCCGGCGGCATGAAAGCACACAAGCTGCTTCACACGCACTACACGGACAGATCGGAATAAAAAACAAAGGCTGTTGCATTAGCAACAGCCTTCTTTTTTATCGAATAGGTCTGAATTCGATTTTTTAAAACTCCGGACCTACTTTTTTGCGTATTTTGAAGCTTCCTGGTACAAAAAGTAGGTCGTAATTTCATTTCCTTGTTATTCCGACCTATTATTTCGCAAAAAATCCGCTCGTGACACCGATTTTCTAGGTCTAAATCATAGTTTTTTATCTTTTGGACCTATCTACAAAAAAAGATCCCCGCGCGTAACGCGGGGTGTTTCGCTTATATTAAAAAGGACTGCCTCAGACAGCCCATTTTTATTCTCTCACTTCGTCTATTCCTATATTTGCCAGTTCGTCGGCGCGGTTGTTTTGTTCGGTCACGTAGAGGAAATCATCATAGCTGAACTTCGCACCGTTCCACTCCACGAACTTCTCGTAGAGTTTCCCGAGGGCGGCTTCCGTGGACTTTTCCACGCTCACGTGGCCCTTAACCCTGTAGAAGCTGACCTTGTGCTTTTCAGCAAGGGCGATCAGTTCCTCCCAGAGCTCGCGGTTCTCCACGGGCTCCTTCTTTGAATTCTTCCAGCCGTTTTTTTGCCAGTTCACGTACCATTTGTCCCTGAAGCAGTTCATCACGTAGGACGAATCGGAAAACACTTCGATCTCAAGGCCTTCCCTCTTCAGGGCTTTGAAGCCTTCGATCACGGCGGTGAGCTCCATACGGTTGTTGGTGGTGTTGGCCTCGCCTCCGTGGAGTTCTTTGCGGTGGTCTCCGAATTCCAGGATGGTGCCCCAGCCTCCGAAGTTCACCTCTCCCTGATTGTTGGAGCAGGCTCCGTCTGTGTATAATTTGAGAATTGGCACAATTCTCACCTCTTTCTCTTAAAGCAATGTGTTTACGATTTTATGATTCCCGCAGGTGCGCAGCGCCGAGGACTAAATAAAATCGTAAACACATTGTGTTATTGGACTATCAGATCGGATACATCGATATCCGCAGCCCTTACGAACTTGTACTTCTCGCCGTTGAATATGTCGTAGATGACAGGCACTACCAGAAGCGTCAGAAGCGTGGCGTATACCAGACCTCCGATACATACCAGAGCCAGCGGCTGCATCATGTCCGTTCCGGCAGTCTTTCCTGCAGCCAGGACTACCAGGCCCAGAATAGTGGTGATGGAAGTCATCAGTACCGGTTTCATACGGGTAGCACCCGCGGTGATGATAGCGGCGCGCTTTTTCATGCCTCTCGCTCTAAGCTGGTTGGTGTAGTCTACCAAAACGATTCCGTTATTTACTACGACGCCGTTCAGGATTATGAGACCGATCATGGAAATGATCGAAACTTCCTTGTTGAAGATGAGCAGAGCCAGGAATCCTCCGGTGAAGGCCAGCGGTATGGTGAACATTACGATGAAAGGCGATCTGAAGCTCTGGAACTGGGCTACCATTATCAGGTATACCAGAAGCACGCCGAGAGCCATCATCTTAGCCAGATCCGCCATGGCGTCCATTATCATCTCATTCTCACCGGTGAACTCATAGCGCACTCCCTCAGGCAGTTTCACGTTCGAAAGAGCAGATATGCATCTGTCGGTGAGAATGGTTATGTTTTCACCCTCTTCAGCCTTGCCGGATACGGTTATCGTGGTCTGCTGATCTTTTCTGTTTATAGAAGGAAGGGACTCCGTATCCTGGACTGACGCCACGTCTGATACGATGACGCCTTCAGCAAGTTTCAGGTTCTTAAGGTCATCCACGGTGACCGACTTTGTGGCCTTTGAGGAGACGACCACATCATAGGTGTCTGCTCCTATGGTGAGGGACGTTGCGATGCTCTCCTCAGTGAGTGCCTTTGCGATCTCCATGTATACCTGGGCAACGGTCAGACCGTGCTTCATGGCCTTGGACTTGTCCACCAGGAAGTGATACTCAGGTTCCGCATCCTGAAGGCCGTTGTTCACGCTCTCTATACCGTCCACCTTCTCCAGCTTCTCGCCCACTATGCGGGCAGCTTCCTGGAGCTTATCGTTATCGTTGGCATACAGGTCGATGTTCACTCCCTGTCCGCCCAGAGCGGTCGTATATTCAGTGATGGAAGACGTGCTCAAAACCTCCACATCGCATGGAAGGTGCTTCGTCTTCTCGGCGATCTCTTTTGCGATGTCGTTTCCGGATCTGTCCACTTCGGTATCGATAACCACGTAAAGGCTTACCGTAGATGTGGATACCTCTCCGGTGAGCGCTCCGATACCTGCAGTGGCTGACAACATGCCGCCCGCAGTCTTTACGCCTTCGACCTTCTTCATGATGGCCAGAGCCTCATCAGCGGCAGCTGCCGTCTCCTCTATAGTGCTCTTTTCATTGTCCATGGTAAGTGTTCCGGTCATCTGCGGAGTGGACATCTCCGGGAAGAAGATGAAGCCCTTGGCAAGAGACGCCTGAACGCTGAACACCAGAAGGAACACCGTCACAAAGAGGATAAGGAATTTATGATTGAGATTCCAGTTAAGGACTCTCTTATATACTTCTTCGAGTTTTTTGTGGAGTTTGCTCTCGGCCTTAGGCTGTTTCTTAAACATCCTGGACGCCAGCGCGGGCACCAGCGTGAGTGCCACTATAAGGCTGGCCGCAAGAGCGTAGGTTATGGTGAGAGCCATATCCTGGAAAAGCTGTCTGGTAAGACCCTGCACGAAGATGATGGGCGCAAAAACACATACCGTCGTAAGGGTGGATGAAATGATGGCAGCTCCTACTTCCTTGGCTCCGGCTACCGCGGCTCGCTTGGGATCGACTCCCAGCCTGCGGAGTCTGAAGATGTTCTCGATAACTACGATGGAGTTATCCACAAGCATACCTACAGCGACAGCCAGACCCGATAAGGAGATCAGGTTGATGGTGATCCCCGAGAAGTACATCAGTACTATCGCAAAGGTAAGGCTTATGGGTATACTTAACAGCGTGATGAACGTGGGCTTGAAGTCCCTCAGGAACAGCAAAAGCACGATTATCGCGAACAGCGCTCCATACATAAGGCTCTCGAATATCGCCTGGATGATCAGGTAGATATACTCGCCCTGATCCATGAGGACGCTGAATGTAAGTCCTTTGTACTTGCCTTCAAGGTCGGCGAACTTGTCCTTGATGTTGTTTGATGTGGTGGCTGTCGGGTAGTTGCTCTGCTTGGAGAATGTGAGGATGACTCCCGGATTTCCGTTGACGGACGCATAGATCGTGTCGCTGTTATCTGAAGTAAACACGTCCGCCACGTCCGTGAGATAAACGTCTCCCAGACCTTCCACGTTAAAGAGGTACATGCTCCTTACTTCTTCTTCATCCTGAAGCTTATCGCCTACAGATACGAGGTAGCGCGCACCGTCCTCCTTCTGGATGTAGCCGGCAGGCATGTCGAAGTTCTGCCCCTTCAGGATACCTGCAACGGTCTCCATTGTGATCATGGATCCCAGGTCTGCCTGCTTGAGGGCGGCCTCTGCCTGAACGTCGAGTTCGGCCCTCGCCTGCTCCAGCTGAGTCCTGGTAGCCTGAAGCTGTCCCGCTGCCACCGCCATCTGGGTCTCAGCCTGATTCATGGTGTCCAGTCCGCTCAAGAGTCCCTGATATCCGCTCTTGATAGTGGCAGCCGACGGTATCTCAAAGCTTGCCGCTGCGCTTCCGGCTTTCTGCGACAGGTCGTTCAGGATCGCATCCAGTTCATCCAGAGATTTCTGGATGTCTTCCATGCTCTGTGCTTTCGAGATCTCGTCGATGACCCCTGCGGTCTGATCCGCCACGCCCTGAGCTTCTTTTGCGACATTATTTGCAGTACTGTATGCGTTGTCCACCGCGCTGTCGATCTGCGAGACCATATCGCGTTTAGCTGCGTCCAGCTGTCCCTGCTGATAATTGATCTGAGAAAGCGCGGAATCAACCTGAGCGATACCGTCGTTTATCTGACCTCTGGCCTCCGCCATCTGCTCGTTTATCTTGGCGATCAGCTTATCGTTGAGGGCATTGATCTTATCCGGATCGAGCAGGATATTTATCTTGGACTGGATAAGGCCTCCGGACTGCACGGATGCGACACCGGTGGTTCCTTCCAGCTGATTCATCAGAGTATCGTTCACGAAGTTGGAAAGCTCATGAATATCTTTGCCGCTCATATCAACAGCAGCGACCATGATGGGGATCATGGTGGGGTTGATCTTCATTATATACGGAGCCCCTATGGTATCGCTCCAGCCGCCTTCCACAAGGTCCACCTGCTGCAAAGTATTCACCATCGCGGTGTCCATGGACGATCCGTTCTCAAACTCCAATACCACCAGCGAGAAGTTGGCATTGGAGAGCGATTGGATGGTCTTCAGATTTTCCAAAGTCGCCAGGCTCTGCTCCAGCGGCTTCGTTACCTCCTCCTGGACCTCCTCAGGAGTAGCCCCCGGATAGGTGGTCATGACCACCATGTACGGCAAATCAATGGACGGCAAAAGATCGGGCGTCATCCTGGTGAGGGAAACGAAGCCCAATGCGATGATGATTATGACGCAGACGATGATCGTCAGCGGCTTTTTAACGCTGTACTTTGACATTGATCGCTTATCCTGAAGAAATTTTTTTGCGCGGGTTTCTGCCGAACGCCCTCTGAGCGTTCAGGGCATAAAGACCCAGTTTCACTAATGAGTTATTATACCATTTTTTTCAAGTGTTCCGCAAGTATATACGAAAAAACATACTATTATTTAGCGGGGGCGGGGTGGTGGCGGTGTTTGGTACACCCATGCCGGTTGCTTTTTACTTTACAAGGATGTGTCTCTGCAAAATAATACACGCCTGCACACATTTTTTTACTGCATATGGATGTACATCTGCAAAGTATTACACCCGAACGCGCCTTTTTTGCATAATATGGGTGGACTTATAGCGCTGTGTTACATCCACACTTATAGTTTTTTGCTACATATGAATGTATCTCCGTAAAGCACTACACCCATATGCACCATTATTTACATTCCATGGATGTACCCCTATAAAATACTACATCCATTTACACCGTTATTTACAGCTTATGGATGTATCTCCGTAAAACATTGTACTACGCACGCCGCTTTTGCATTATATGCATGATGATCCTCACAAAAGCTTACTGCATCAGAGGCAAAATACATCCCTCTACGATCCTCTTAACGCCCAAATTATCGAAGCGGTTGCCGGGACCTTCTGTAGTAATGATCAAATTTTTTGGAGGGTAAATACCATTGTCATAGTACAGCGGGATCTTTTCCTTAAATTCATTGCGATATGTCGTAATGTCAAGCATCCCGAAATGCTCCCAATATATCATACTCCCATCAGGCAGGAATATCGTGAAATCAGGGTAGATCGTTTTTTTCTCCATAATTGCCGTCCCGTCACCGTTAACCTTTATAACGCTCACTTCCAAAGCCATCTCATACCGAAATTCTATTCCATACCTCAAAAGCATTTCGCAGATCGTCATTTCACTTTTGCTTCGTACCATAAGGCCATTGGAGCATTCTATCCTTAGATTCTCAGGGTTTTTTGGATTTTCGGATTGTATCACGACTTTTTTCATGTCACCGTCAGTACATGCTTTCAACCGATCAATAGCCCTTTGATAAACATTTGGTAGATTTTTCTTGATCGCATCAATATCATATTCCCCAAAGATCTCTAAAGCCGCTTCGATGGATCTGATGTTGTTCTCAAGAATCTTTTTTCGTTCCGATAAGAACCTGCCATATGTCACCTTGCGCAAAACACTATCCTCTGATGCTCTTATGTACCTCAGCGGGGTCCCTGGCTTGTCTCTGAAGTAAAAGTATTCATAACCTTTTTTGCTTCTTGCAACTTTGAGCACTTTTACAGGCGCTTTTTTAAGCTGTTTCAAAGTCTCATTCAAAAGCTTCTTTTCTGTCCGGAGTTCCTCTTCCAGTATTTCTCTTATCCTCATTTTTCATACCTTCCTTTCCGATGCGCTGCATCAATCAAACTACATCAACAAAAAAAGGGCATCAGCCCGCTTCAACAAAGGCAGGCTGCTAAGTCCGCCCAACAAAAGACCCGGCTCTCACAAGCCGGGTCACATTTTTATTAATTTCATATTACCATATTGAAATTTTCTTTTCAGTACAATCTGAAAATTTTTCTTTATATCAGCTTCGAGGATCTCTTCCAGATTCCCATCTTCTCGGCTTCCTTGATCAGGTCGTCCCTGAAGTCGGGGTGCGCGATAGAGATCAGGAGTTCCGCTCTCTGCCAGGTGGACTTACCCTTGAGCTGTACTGCGCCGTATTCGGTCACGATGAAGTCGGTGCACATTCTCGGAGTGGTTACGATAGCGCCCTCCTTCAGGATAGGTGTGATCAGTGAGTAGACGTTTCCGCTGGCGGAAGTCTTTGTGGACGGAGTGCAAAGGAAACTGTCCCCGCCTTCCGATCCGAAAGCACCCATTACGAAGTCCAGCTGACCGCCGGTTCCTGAGATCTGGCGGTGTCCGTCGGACTCAGCGCAGACCTGACCGTAGAGGTCGACACCGATACAGCTGTTGACCGAAATGAAGTTCGGGATCTGCGATATCGTGGTGTAGTTGTTTACGTAGTCAACAGGCGCCGAGCAGCAGATCGGGTTATCGTCTATGAAATCGTAGAGGGCTTTGGATCCTCCTGCGAAGGTATATACGAGTTTACCACGATCCACCGGTTTGTTTCCCGTGAGCTTGCCGGCCTCGAACAGATATCTGTATGCGTCGGTCATCATCTCGGTGTGGCCTTCCACGTTTCTGATATCGGACTCCGCGATCATCTTTCCGATATATGTGGGAAGGCTTCCGATTCCAAGCTGCACCGTGCAGTGGGACTTGATGTTCTTTACCACGTGGCCTGCGATGATCTTGTCGATCTCCGTAGGCTCCTTGGCGCGGATCTCGGCCAGAGGTGTGTTGGAGCCTTCCACGATATAGTCTATTCCGTAGAGGTTCAGCTGAGTCTGGTAGCCGTGGGCAATGGGCATGTTCTCATTGACCTCCACGATCCTCAGCTTGGCGGACTTGATGACTCCCCACATGTCTGCCACCTGGGGGCCTATATTGAAGTTGCCGTGCTCGTCCATGGGTGCTACCTGGAAGAACGCGATGTCCACCTCGTTGTTATTGTTGGT
The DNA here is from genome assembly GCA_902780845.1 of uncultured Eubacteriales bacterium. Classification (GTDB taxonomy): domain Bacteria; phylum Bacillota; class Clostridia; order Peptostreptococcales; family Anaerovoracaceae; genus RUG754. The sequence goes on along the minus strand of CACZGZ010000015.1, from coordinate 200 downwards.
CCAGAGGAAGGGCAGCTCGTTGAACATCATCGGGATGTACCAGCAGCGGCCTTCCCTGTTCATTATTCTGTCCTGGGCGCTGAAGTGTGCGGAGGCGAATCTCACCTGGTCGTTGGACTGGGTGGCATAGAAGGTCTCGAAGGGCTTCTCCCTGATGGATACCGTGGATATGATGGTCACGTCCTTGAGCTCATCCGCCC
>CACZGZ010000014.1 GCA_902780845.1 uncultured Eubacteriales bacterium | reverse complement strand
CCCCTGCCTGGTATGTATCGTCATTACGAGCACGTCGGACTCCGGCTGATAGATCTTCTCCACCTTACCGAGAGTTATTGAATTTTGAAGTTCCCGCACCACAGCGCGGGTCATCATACCGTCAAAAGCCATTAATATTTCCTTTATTGTTTAAGAGCCACATATGGATATATGTGACTCTTGATATTCTATATTTCATGTGTGTGTACGTGGATAGCCTTGGGAGGATCGGTAACCACCATCTCCCCTGCTGGCACCGAGTGCGTGAGCCATACAGAACCGCCGATAACACAGTCATCACCGATATATACATCTCCGCCCAGTATGGTGGCTCCTGCATAGATGACCACGTTGTTTCCGATGTTGGGATGTCTCTTGACATCCTTGACAAGGGTGCCGTCCTCACCTACGTCGAAGGACTTGGCTCCGAGAGTCACGTGCTGATAAAGCTTTACTCTTTCACCGATAACAGTGGTCTCTCCGATTACTACACCGGTACCGTGGTCGATGAAGAAATAGTCGCCAATGGTAGCTCCGGGATGGATATCGATACCTGTCCTCTGATGGGCAAGCTCAGTCATCTTTCTGGGAAGCACGGGCACTTCAAGAAGATATAACTCATGGGCGATCCTGTAGATCGTTATCGCGTCGAATGCCGGATATGTGAGGATGACCTCTTCCTTTGACTTAGCTGCAGGGTCTCCCTCATACGCAGCAGTTATGTCTGTCTTCACAGACTCCATGATATCCGGAAGCTTGTTTATGAGGCAGGCTGACTTTTCCTTTATCTCTTCCTCGTCATCCAGTACGTACCTGAGGCACTTCTGGATCTCGTCGTATGCCTTGGCAAGCTCGGTCTGACGCTTGATACCAACGTCATATCCGAATCTCTCTGTTCCGAAGAACTTCGGGAACATTGCAGCCTTAAGGCTCCATACCGCGTTTTCGACTGAGATGTCGAATCCGACGTAATTGTTTCTTTCGTCTCCGGCGCTGTCTGCGTTGTTTAATTTTTCTGCTATCTCATTGATGTTTGCCGTAAGTTTCTTCATTGTTTTTCCCTATTCTGTGCAGATCCTCTTAAATGCTTCTCCATATACTTCTCTTAAGAGAAGATAGTCCTCAAGGAGTATTCTCTCGTTTCTCTGATGCTCAGTACACTCTCTTCCCGGGATCATAGGTCCGAAAGCAACTATGTTAGGCATTGCTCTCGCGTAAGTTCCTCCGCCGATAACTCTGGGTTCGTCGTCACGTCCTGTGATGTCCCTGTATACTTCAACAAGCTTTGTGATAAGCTCGCTGTTCTTATCCATATAAATGGGTGCTTTATTTTCTGAAATGGTAAGTTCCAGCCCCTCATCCTTTATGACTGCATCGATCTTTGCGATGATATCGTTGAACTGCATGGTAACAGGATATCTGATATCCATGAGAAGGTCAACAGTATCCTCTGTCATCTGGATCTTACCTACGTTCATTGTGAGCCTTCCGGATTCCTCATCGGTATAGTCCAGACCGAAGCTCTCTCCGTGGACCTCAAATCCGATATATTTGTTATAGAAATTGGCCATGCCGCACTTATCCGTAGCGTCTCCTACTTCGGCCATGAGCATTGAGATGGCGTTTTTTCCATCCTGAGGGGTACTTCCGTGAGCGGATTTTCCCTGTTCATAGAAATCTCTTACTACTCCGCCGCAATTAACAGATCCGCTGGCCTCATCCGCAACCATATTAGCTGCCTGACCGCCGGATACGGAGATGAATCCCGCTTTATCCTTAGGCATGGAAAGCGTGAAATGGAAGATTCCCTTTTCACCGTAGAGAGCGGGGAAATCAGCGTCGGGAGTGATTCCCATGGTGGGAAGTTCCTCATGTGCCTTATAGTATTCCATATCGGACCAGGGTCCCTTTTCCTCGGTCTGACCGAAGATTATCCTTATCCTCTTATTAAACTTGCGGCCGCTTTCAAGCACGTCCTTCATGGCGTAAACTGAAGCAACTGCAGGACCCTTGTCATCAACGACTCCTCTTCCGTAGATATACCCGTCGTCAGCAACGGTTGCCGCAAAGGGTTCATGATCCCAGCCGGAACCGACGGGAACGACATCCAGATGAGCCAGGATACCAAACAGTTCGTCTCCCTCGCCTATCTCAGCATATCCGAGCTGATTGTCAAGATTGACCGTCCTGAACCCAAAACCCTTACAGGTGTCAAGCATGAACTTAAGCGCCTTATTTGCCTCCTCGCCATACGGAAAGGCAGGATCATCGGTGCGCTGTGTAACGCTCTTAAAGCTGCAAAGCTTGTTTAAAGTCTGAAGCATATCGTTCATTATTTACCTCCAAAAGGATATGCCGAAAAGGCATTCCACATTTAAATATCTATTTTGCACGCTTATATACCGAAATCGCACATTTCGTTTCAAAGCCATTGAATCCTGTTTTTTAAAAGCTATACTTTCAGTTACAGGGATCGGGGCCAAAGCATAAACTCCATAACCAATAAGCAAATCACGAGTTGAAACTTATGTCATCCCAATTAACTAAAGTTTACTTAGCATTTGTACCCCTATAAATAGGCAAATACAACCATTAAAATATCATCAAATCTCCCAAATAATACATCCTTTAAAATTTGATCTCAAATGAGGTCCCGATCCCCAACCTTCTCATATTATCCGTGAAGTATTCTGGAAGTTCAGCTCTGAATTCCATATACTCACCGGTCGAAGGATGTACGAAACCGAGGATCATGGCGTGCAGCATCTGTCCGCCGAGGAAGGACGGCTGTCTGGCAGGTCCATATAAAGGATCTCCTACGAGAGGATGCTTTATATATGACATATGGACGCGGATCTGATGGGTCCTTCCGGTTTCCAGCCGCATCGCACACAGGGTGTATTTACCGTACCTTTCAAGCACTTTTACGTGTGTGACAGCGTTCCTCGGAGACTCTCCGTTCACCTTTTTCTTAAGTCTGTTCCTGGGATCTCTTCCTATCGGCTCATCTATCACAAGGTCGTCATTAACAATATTATCGTAAACCAGGGCGATGTACCGTCTCGTGATGCTGTGTTCCTTCAGCTGAAGGGATAAAGACTCATGAGCTTTGTTGTTTTTTGCTATCATCAGAAGCCCGGAAGTATCTTTATCTATCCTGTGAACGATCCCCGGTCTGATGACTCCGTTTATCGACGAAAGTCTGTCTCCCGCATGGTAAAGGATCGCATTTACAAGGGTCCCGCTGTAGTTCCCTGCCGCCGGATGTACCACCATTCCTCTCGGTTTATTGACCACCATTACATCGTCGTCCTCATATACTATATCGAGAGGGATATCCTCGGGTTCCACTTCCAGCATCTCCGGCTCCGGAAGCTCGAGCTCTATAACGTCTCCTTCTCTCACTTTATATTTCTTTGAGAGTTCTTCCTTACCGTTGACTTTAAGCCCGCCCTGCTCTATGACCTTTGAAATATAGCTTCTGGAGGTATCCTCCAAAAGCAAAGAAAGCACCGAGTCTATACGAGTGCCTTCATGTATTTTTTCTATTATCAGATCTTGTTTCATTATGATACCAAACAGCGCAGGATCTACTTTTCAGAATTTGTTTTATCCTCATAGAATTTCAGGACGTAGATCACCAGAATACCGCAGCCGACACATATGGCTATATCCGCCACATTGAATACCGGCCAGAAATGGAAATCGAACATATCGGTGACATAGCCAAGGGCCAGTCTGTCGATTATATTTGAGATCCCTCCGCCAACAGTAAGACTGACCGCCGCATACAGCGTCCAGTGCTGGTCTTTATGCTTTTCCATATACCAGATGCCAAACAGAATGGCCAGTATCGGCCCTATAATGAGCAGCCACTTCATACCGGTGAGCATGCTGAAGGCAGCACCGGTATTCTGAACGTAGGTGAGACTGAAAATGTCACCCAGGACATCCCTGCTCTCTCCTACGTCAAAAGAATTCCTTACTGCTGCTTTAACTGCCTGATCTATAATTATTATCAGCAAGATCACGCCGTATTTCGCTTTTTTCATCTTCTGGGGTTCATCCCTTCGTAATGACCATGGTCTTGGTCAGATCGACCTTCTCCTCAGCTACTTTTGTCCTGCTGTCAGCAGCTTCTCTTGCGGGTGCGATCTTCACGTCATTCTCAGGAAGATCCTGGATGGAAGCGGGCATGAAATCATTTCTGAATTCAGAGAAGAAATCGTTCTCTACAGAATTCATCCTGTCGAGTTCTTCCTTGAGCAGGCTTCTGTATCTTTCTCTTAAAACATCGACCCTGCTCATGAGGCGGTTGCCCTCTTCGGTATATCTGGATATGTTCTCTTTGGCTTCCCTGGTGATCATATCAGCCTCGAGTTCTGCATTCTTGAGAAGGATCTCAGCTCTTCTCTCTGCGGAAGCGGCTATATCATTCATGAGCTGCTTGGCTGCTGCAAGAGTCTCATAAACGGTGCTTTCGGAGTTGATCTTCTTATCCACCTGGCTGCTTACCTTGCTGAGTTCTTCCTTGAGTCTGCGGTTCTCCTTTATGAGTTTCTCCATATCTACTATGATCAGATCGAGAAATTCATCTACCTCATCCGGGTCAAAACCTTTTTTTACTCTCTTAAATTCTTTGTTTTCAATATCTGAAGGTGTGATCATTTTTCTCTCCTTAGATTCCGATTCTGAAAATAATGTTTACCAAAAGTCTTGCTGCGGCCTGTACCAGTATCATCGCAAGGAATACCGAAAAATCAAACATTCCGGTATTGAGTCTTGAGAGAGCCTTTCGGCACGGTGCAACAACGGGTTCAGTAAATTTTATCAGCGCCACATATATCTTGCCTGCTGTGGAATATGGATCTCTTGCGAACCAGCTCATGACGGCTCTTCCCACAAGTGCCCAGACAAAGATATCTGAGAAGATCAGTATGGCACGGCATAAAACGTATGTCATTCACCTCACCTCCGGGTCCTTATTTTGCCCAGGATCCGTTCTTGCCAAACTCAAAATTTCTGTCTTCCTGGTTGTTAGAAGCGATGTCTACCGATTCAGGCGCAAAGATGAAGATGTTGCTAGCTACTTTCTGTACCCCTCCGTTAAGTGCATATGTAGCACCTGAAAGGAAATCGAAGATCTTCTTTGCTGTTTCAGTCTCGATATTCTCAAGATTGATGATAACAGGTCTTCTGCCCTTAAGGCTGTCAACAAGTTTAGGGCACTCATCGAAGCTTTTAGGCTCGATTACAACGAGCTTGAACGCAGAAGTTCCGTTATAGGAAAGATTGTTCTTCTGCTGAGGCTTCTGCTGTGTGCTCACCACCTGAGCGGGAGCCTTGTATGCAGGAGCTGCGGGTTTGAACTCTTTTTCTTTAAGTCTGGCTTTCTCTTTTTCGATCTCTTCTGCAGTGATCGTTTCTTCAGGTTCGCCTTCAATACCGATCATTTTGCCGAGAGTTTCTTTAAATCCCATATTTGTATCTCCTTTTCAATTAGAATAGCCTTAATAACTGTTTTATTTATTCTCCCATTTTCCTTGAATAATCCCTGTTTCCGAAAATGGCCGTTCCGACTCTGATGAGGTTTGAACCTGCTTCTATAGCTACCTCAAAGTCATTTGTCATTCCCATAGACAGATATTTGAAATCAAGGTTCGGGTGATCTATATCTGCGAATTGGTCAAACTGTTCCTTGACCGCTTCGAAATATACCTTGGCGTCTTCAGGGTTGTCTTCCCATGGTGCTATGCACATGAGTCCCCTGATGCGTACATTGGGGCAGCTGTCCAGTATGTCGTGTATGAGCTGTTCCGTCTCATCCACCGTGATCCCGAACTTGCTCTCTTCCTGAGCCGAGTTCACCTGGATCAGGATGTCCATGGTGACTCCGTGCTGGGCAGCGCGTTTATCTATCTCCTTGGCAAGATGGAGAGAATCGACCGAATGGATCATCTTCACCTTGTCTATAATGTACTTGACCTTGTTTGTCTGAAGGTGGCCGATGAGATGCCAGTTTACCGGCTGCTTCACCTTTTCATATTTGTTCAGTATTTCTTGTACCTTGTTCTCAGCGATATCTGTGATACCGCAGTCTATCGCTTCGTTGATCTCGTCACAGTCATGAAGTTTGGTAACCGCTACCAGGAGGACGTCCTCGCCCTTTCTGCCTGAACGCTCCGCTGCAGCATTTTTTCTGGCTGTTATCTCTTCGATGTTACTCCTTATCGACATGTCCTGAACCATCTCCTTTTTTGACGCTGTCGTAATTCTTGACCGTATTTACCATCTCATCCTTTTCGGCATCATAGAAGGTGCGGCTTTCAACTACCGTCTTGTCTCCCACTTCTTCGATGATGCTGATGGGCGTAAATGCGTAATCGTTATATTTAGTCTTTACGTAGACTCCCTTGACGCCGTCTTCTTCGACGATACTGGAAGTCTCAAGAACTATCCCTGATACTTTACGTGCTATGACTCTTGCAGTCCCATATCTGAGAGCGTCCTCGCCTGCGTAATATCTGTCGCAGGAGAAGATCACCTGTTTCATTTCATTGGCATCGCTTTCGGCTTCGGCCTCCTTATTTTCATCCGAAGGCTCTTCAGCAGTTTCAGATGAGGTCTCTTCAGACTCGGCCGTTTCCGCCGCCTCAGCAGCTTCCGCAGCCTCTCTTTCAGCCTGATTATAGTAGACCAGGAATCTCAGCTGCGTCTTGTTTTCATCGTCAAGCTCTATGGTGACGCGGCTTCCCTCTTCGTAATCCAGTGCGCTTTCCTTATCGGTCCATGTCACCAGATACCACTTGTGGCTGTCTATTATCTTGTAAAGGGCTCCTCCCTGGGCGACCTCCGTCTCAGCGCAGTCCTTGAGCGAGTAGCTAACATTGCCCTCTTCATCCTTTGCAGGTTCCAGGGCATCGGTCGTAAGGCTGCTCATGGTCTCTGAATTCAGAGTTCCCTCCAGACCATCGTACAGATAGCTCACAAGGCCTCTCTCAGGGGCGGCATACCCATAGCCGTTTACCTCTGATACGACTTCCCCGATCCTGACGAGATCACCGCTAAGCGCCTTTCTCGAAACCGTTCCGGCAGCATCTGAGGTATGTACTACCTCATCCCTTACGCAAAGGTACTTCAGATCGGCATCCACATCCAGGGTGCCGTATTCAGCGGTATAGTCCTCAATAAAGATATCCGATACCTTAGGTGCGATATATATCCTCAGATAGAGCGCTATGACCACTATCAGGAATACCGCAATGGCTATTACCGTCTTTTTTCTGTTTCCTTTTGTGTCCATCTATACCCCTTCTGCTGATCACATACATATACATGATTATCTTAACACAAAATGTAGTGTAATACAATAAAAAAAACTCGCCAAACCGCACAATCACGGCATTTTTTGGCAAGTTTTTCAACCTGTAAAGGTTTTTATCAGTTCTGTTATTTTCTTTTTTTCTGCTTTGGTAAATCCGTCGAGTTCCGGGCCCTTTTCCACCCAGTTCCTGAGCATCTCGGGGCGACGTTCTCCTGTGATCCTTATGGACTCCATCAGCTGCCAGAGCCTTATCTTCTTATGGTCTCCTCCTGTCAGCACTTCAGGCACTTCCATGCCTTCGAACTCTCTGGGGCGGGTATACTGATCCGCCTCAAGAAGACCTGAATATACGGATTCATCTCCTGCGGACTCTTCGTTCCCCAGAACTCCCGGTATGAATCTCGATACCGCATCTATCAGAACCATCGCGGGAAGTTCTCCGCCCGTGAGCACGTAATCGCCGATAGATACTTCCGTCATCTTCCAGCTGTCAAGTATCCTCTGATCCACGCCCTCATAATGACCGCAGAGTATGGTGAACTCCTCTTCACCGGAAAGTTCCCTGATCAGTTCCTCGTCCATGATCCTTCCTCTCGGTGACATGTAGAGGATCCTCTGTCCCTCTATTCCGTCTACGGACCTGAGTGCATCGAAGACCGGCTGCGGAGTCATCAGCATGCCGCAGCCTCCGCCGAAGGGAGTATCGTCCGTCCTGCGATGCTTGTCCTCGGTGAAGTCACGGATATTGATGAGCCTGATATCTATCATTCCCTTCTCACCGGCTTTGCCCAGGATGGACTGATCCTTCACGGGCCCGAACATCTCAGGAAATACTGTCAGTACGTTTATCCTGATCATTTCAGGCCTCCATTCCTTCGTCGATAAATCCGGGTATGAGTGTGGTGCGGATGACCCTTCCCTCCATGTCGACTTCCTTTATGAAATCCTTTACCGCAGGGATGAGTATATCCTTTCCTTCAGGGGTCCTTACCGCATACACGTCCTGAGAGGTGTTCTGTATAACGTCCCTCAGCGTGCCTATTTCCCCGTATACGCCCTCATCGATGACCTTCATGCCTATCAGATCTCTCACATAGAAAGTATCCTCAGGAAGCTCTCTCAGGTCGTCTTCGGTGATATATACATCGGATTCCTTAAGGGCTTCTGCAGCGTTCCTGTCATTTACGCCTTCAAGTTTCAGGATCACCATATTGCCCTGATATCTGACGCCCTGAATCTTTCTGACGGTTTCCTGCTTCCCGGATACAATGATCTCATCCAGGTCCTCAAAGCGCTCCCTGTCGTCGGAATAGTTGTACACCTTGACCTCTCCCCTGAGGCCGACTGCATTTACAATTTTTGCTATCTTTATCTTTTCCATAGTCAAAAGGCCGCAAAAAACATGCGGCCGTTATCTTTATTCCTCGGTCACCGGTTCTTCGTCTTCCTTGGCGATCTCAACTGTCACGTTTCTGTTTTCCTTGACAGCCTTGGCCTTTACGACCGTGCGAATCGCTTTGGCTATGCGTCCCTGCTTGCCGATCACCTTACCCATATCCTCAGATGCAACGGAAAGCCTTATAACCGAACCATATTTATCGGAAGTTTCAGTGACAACAACCTCATCGGGTTTGTCTACAAGTGACCTGGCTATTGTTTCAACCAAATTAGTCATTTATTATCACCGTACTCTCCGTTATTACTCAATGATGCCTGACTTCTTGAATAAAGCCTTTACAGTCTCGGTCGGCTGAGCGCCTTCTCCAAGCCACTTCTGAGCCTTTTCAGCGTCGATCTTGATGGTCTTGGGCTCTGTCATAGGATCATAGTATCCGAGTTCCTCGATGAATCTTCCGTCACGGGGTGATCTCTGATCTGCTACGATAACTCTGTAGAAAGGCTTCTTGTGTGCTCCCATTCTTCTTAATCTGATTCTTACCATTTTTTCTTTCCTCCTGAATATTCGTTTGATATATCTTCCGCAGGTCTTCAGAAAAGTCCTCTGAACCTGCTCTTTTTCATAAAGTTGGGATTGTTGAACTGCTTCATCAGCTTTTTCGCATCCTCATACTTTTTGATCAACTGATTTACTTTCGCTACAGACTGCCCTGCACCCTGAGCTATCCTCTTTCTTCTGGAAGCGTTCAGAAGAGCCGGATTCCTTCTCTCCTCCAGAGTCATGGATCTGATTATCGCTTCCATCTGGCGGAATTCCTTCTCGCCCTTATCTATGTCATCCTCTGACACGTTCTTTTTATTTACTCCGGGAAGCATGTCAAGGATCTTTCCCAGGCCTCCCATGTTCCTTACCTCTCCCATCTGGTCGAGGAAGTCTTCGAGGGTGAACTCATTCCTTCTGAGCTTCTTCTCAAGCTTGGCAGCCTTCTCCTCATCATAGGTCTCCTGCGCCTTTTCGATAAGGCTCATCATGTCGCCCATTCCCAGGATCCTGGAAGCCATTCTTTCCGGATGGAAAGGTTCAAGAGCGTCGAGCTTTTCGCCCATACCCATGAACTTGACGGGCTTGCCGGTGACCTTCTTAGCTGAAAGAGCGGCACCGCCTCTGGAATCACCGTCCATCTTGGTCATGATGATGCCGTCGATACCAAGCTTTTCATTGAAGCCTTCAGCTGCGTTCACGGCGTCCTGACCTGTCAGGGCGTCCACTACCAGAAGTATCTCATGGGGCTTGACCGCAGCCTTGACCCTTACCAGCTCCTCCATCAGTTCTTCATCTATCTGAAGACGTCCGGCGGTATCCACGATAAGAACGTTATATCCCTTCGTCTCGGCTTCCTTCCTGGCGTGAAGCGCGATCTCCTCGGCTTTTCGGTTATCCCTCTCGGTATATACAGGAACGTCCACCTGCTTTCCGACGACTTCCAGCTGATCGATAGCAGCGGGTCTGTAGATGTCGCAGGCAGCCAGCATGGGTTTCTTACCCTCTTTCTTAAGATACATGGCAAGCTTGCCGCAGGTGGTTGTCTTACCGGTACCCTGAAGACCTACCATAAGGATCGTGGTAAATCCCGATGAGGAGTAAGTCAGCTTGGAGTTAGTACCTCCCATAAGGCTGACAAGTTCGTCATTTACGATCTTGATTACCTGCTGACCGGGGGTAAGGCTGTTAAGGACATCTGCACCCAGTGCCTTGGCCTTGACGTCAGCTACGAACTCCTTGACCACCTTGAAGTTTACGTCAGCTTCAAGGAGAGCAAGCTTGACTTCGCGCATCGCCTTATCGATGTCTTCCTCTGTAAGGACTCCCTTGCCTTTTAACTTTTTAAAAGTATCCTGTAATTTATCGGATAAATTTTCAAATGCCATTATATTCCCCTAATCTGTCCTATTCTTCAAGGTTCGAGATCATATCCCTGATCTCCTTAAGGCCCTCTTCAGCCTCGTCCCTTCCGGACTCCTGAGCCTTTCTGATAAGAACGTCGATCTTTTTATCTATGGCTTCTATCAGTTCTCTGGTCTCAAGAAGACTCTTCATAAGCCCGAGCTTCTCCTCGTAGCTTCTCAGTATCTTCTCTGATTTCCTGAGGTTCTCATGTATCGCCTGTTTGGTGACTCCAAGTTCATCGGCGATCTCAACGATAGAATAATTCTCTTCATGATACAGTTCCATGACCTCTCTCTGCTTATCAGTAAGGAGAGCTCCGTAAAAATCATAAAGCAGACTTGCCTGTGCAATTGTGTCCAGCTCTTTATCCTTCATCAGGCCATGCACTTTCTCATTTCCATGTTGGTCAAGCAAAATCACTTTACCACCGCTATAATATAGCACAAACAAATAAGGAGGTCAAGTGTTTTTTCTTGACCTCCTCAAAATATTTGATATCATTCATCTTCGCGCTTTCTCACAGTCACGAATATGCCTATACCGGCCGCTGCCAGAGCTGCTATCAGCCCTCCGAATCCTATCTCTCCTCCCGGGAAGCTTTCGATCCAGTTCTTCGCTTTCTCGGGATCGATGGTGTTATTCGGCTCTATCCATGTGAGTTCCACCGGTTCACCGTCTTCAAGCACAGGCGTAAGAGGTGCTCCGCTCTTATCCACCATGTCGATCTTTCTGTATTCGGGAAGCATCTCCGTAGGCACTGAGATATCCGGTATCTCCGGCATCTCGGGTATCTCCGGTTCTTCAGGAAGCGCGGGTTCCACGGGATCGCATTCATCCTCAGTCACACCCGCATCCTCGTCCCTGACTATCACGACGAACAGAAGCTCAGGGCTCGTAAGCTTATACGTGGTATATATCTCCCTCTCTTCCGGCTGTTCATCTTCAGGATCATCCGAAGGATCCGGCGCAGGATCGTCGCCCGGATCGGGTGCAGGATCATCCGAAGGATCCGGTGCAGGATCATCTCCGGGATCTGCCGCAGGGTCGTCTCCCGGGTCGGCTGAAGGATCATCGCCGGGATCTTCCCCTGTATCTTCAGAAGGAGCGTCTCCGGGTTCAGTCGCCGGAGCCTCCCCCTGATCCGCCGCGGTATCATCGGAAGTATCTGCTGCAGGATCGTTTCCGGGATCAGTTGCTGGATCCTCTCCCGGATCGGGTGCCGGCTCGTCTCCGGGATCTGCTGCAGGGTCGTCTCCCGGATCGGCTGAAGGATCATCGCCGGGATCTTCACCTTCTCCCGGCTCTTCAGCCGGCGGTTCCTTATCTTCAGGCTTAAGGGTGAACTGTATATCCATATGGAACTTGGCGGATTTCCCCTCCGCAGGATCAGCCGCCCTTATTGCCGCTATATCCTCTTCGCTTAGTCCGAGGGTGTTTCCGGCTGCGATCCACTCATCCACCGGGATCAGCGGATGCTGAGGATCGTTACAGCTGGCTTCCTTTATGAAAAGTCCCGTCCTTTTCAATATCTCCTTTACCAGAGTTTCGTCGTCCATTCCTGCAAGTTCAGACTGTGTAAGCGTGACGTTGTTGGCAACGAAGAAGCAGAACGACTTATCCCCTGCCTTGACTTTGTGAGCAGACCTGATCGGCCCTCCGTCATTTGACGCAAAGACCATCTGTCCCAGGACCATAGCCAGTATGATCAGAAGAACGAGCAGTATCGCCGCCCTCCTCCTGATATTTGTCCACTTGAATGGTTTCTTGTCTTTCATCATCTTATACCAAAATATCCTTTATCTCAAATCATCAGTTGACGTCTGTCCTTGCAAGTATCGCCGCAGGTCTCTTGATCAGAGTCCTGAATACGGGGATAAGTCCGAACAGCAGGTTGAAGGCGAATATCAGCGCCAGGGAAATGAGCATCGTCTGAGTATTGCAGATGAACATATTCTCAAGATAGGATATGTCCTGAAGCTTATATACGAGATAACCCATCATGAGCCATCCGGGAATGGAAGCGCAGATCGTAATAGCGATTATCTCTCCCGCGAACATCCTGTATATATCCCATTTCTTTACGCCTATGGCCCTCAGAGTGCCGACCTCCTTTATTCTCGAAAGGAAGGACGCTCTCATTATCAGGAAGATCTCTATAAGCGAGATGATTATTATGATGCCTCCCACCAGAAGGAACGCCTTCATTATATCGAGCTGAGACTTACGGTACTCTGTCCTTTGCTGGTCATAGAGGTCTATGACCTTGACGCCGTACGCTTCGAGCGCGGCCATAGTTTCAGCTTTATCCGACGCAGGCATCACCGTTACGTTGGCATTCGCCGCGATCAGATTGTACTTGACCATGTTGTTGTTCACCAGGAACTTATCTTTCACAGTATCGCTGGTATAGAAACCGACGACCTTGAGTTTGTGTCCGTTTACCTTGGTCTTTATCTCTTTGTTTATCTTTACCGTTTTCGAGTATGAATCGCTGAGAAGCACTTCATAATCGTTCACAGGATAATTGCTGTCCTTGGTAAGCTTGATCTCGTCTTTCACGAGCTCGTGATCCACCAGATTCGTTAAAGCGGTATCTACGGTGTCTCCTCCTTCACCTTCTTCTCCGAAGTACATGTCATCACCCATAGCGCCTCCGGCAGCGAAGGTATCCGACTGTTGGAATCCTCCGTCGTAATAATAATCCATGTCACCCGTATTGTTGGCCAGCATGTTTATAAAGAGATCCGGCGAAGCGTAGATACACGGGCTTTCCTTATCGGTGAAGCCTACTATGGTGAACTCCGGAAGGTTCTTAAGCACCAGATGTCTTCCGAGAAGTTCCTCCGGAGTATTGTAACCTGCCATCCCTATATCCGAGTATCCTTCCTGGAGCCTGTCCAGAATGAGTTTGTCCGCTACCAGCTCCCACTGGTTTTCGGGAAGTCTTCCGCAGATCAGATCGCCGTCCGTCAGCTTATCCACGCTTGAAAGCGATCCGCTGAAGCGGGCTGAACTGTAGGATGTCTGCCAGTACTGATCGAATGGCAGTGTCATGTTGATCTTACCGTCTCCTGGAAGAAGATACTCCACCGAAGGGTCGCTTTCATACATCAGATAGTCATCCACCGACGTCATCTGCTGGGATATCTGAAGATAGGACTTGTCATCCTGAACGAATTTTTTGTCAGGCATGTTTGATATGCCGGCGATATTCGAGACCGCATAGGTTATGAACATGGCGGAAATGACGAAGCCCAGAAGCAGTATCTTCTTCAGTATATGATATCTGCCTATGGTCCTGAAACCGGAACCGAGCATAGTGAAAACGTTGAGGATCGATGCGTGTCTCAGAGGCTTCGAAGCCTGCAGCTTCTCGGGGTGGAACCTGTGGGCCTCCGCCTCTTCAGCCGTAAGTTCCCTGTAGTGATCGTCCACCAGTTCAATGCTGGAATCATCGTCAACCACTTCGACCCTTCCCCTGTCGTCTCTGGAACGTATGAAGAGATTGCCCCTGGAGATCACTATGTCCAGGTTCATCTTCTCTCCGCTGTCATTGAACACGCGGATCGAATAATCGTCGTCTTCAAAGTTCCTCTGATCCTCTATATCCTTTAGATAGATCCTGTTTTCTATGCGGTAATCCAGACCGGCAGCGTTTTCATTCACTTCGTCAGAGACCACTTTTCCGTCTCTGAGACGTATTATCCTGTCGGCGTAGAAGTTTGCCAGATTCTCCTCATGGGTTACCAGGATGACCAGCTTTTCTCTGGAAATAGCCTTGATTATGTTCATTACTTCCAGAGTATTGGCGCTGTCCAGATTTCCCGTCGGCTCATCAGCTATGATGATGGAAGGGTTCTTTACTATGGCGCGGGCGATTCCCACCCTCTGTCTCTCACCTCCGGAGAGCATGTCACAGTAGCGCTTTCTGTAGCGGTACATACCAACCAGGTCAAGGGCATATTCCACCTTGCGGCGGATCTCCTCCTTGTTCCTGATCCCCACCATCCTGAGCACCATGGCCACGTTGTCAAAAACAGTCATGCTGTCGATCAGGTTATAGTTCTGGAAGATATATCCCACGTTAAGATTGCGGATCCTGTCCACATAGAATGACGGACGTCCGGTGATGCACTTTCCGTTTACGTATATCTTTCCCTTGTTTACCTTATCCAGGCCTCCAATGAGGTTAAGAAGCGTCGTCTTACCACAGCCGGAAGGTCCCAGAAGAGCCGTCAGACCCTTCTCCCCGAATTCCAGTGAGGTGTTGTTTACGACATGTATCTCGTTTGATTTATGCCGGTAAAAGTATTTTTCTACGTTCTTTAAGGTAAGCATCCCCCTACGCCTCCTCTCTGTAAGCGCCCATGGCCGAGCTTCTGAAGATGGTCCTCATGAAGCGCGATGCGATGAGCACTGCCATCACAAGCAGTATGGCTCCCAGTATCACGTAATCTCTGAGCGTAAGATACGTCAGATAATTCATAAGACTCGGGATATTCACCACCCCTATATAGTTCAGATATATGAAAGTGAGGAAGATGCCGTATGCTATGAGGCACACCAGAAGGAGTTCCACCCTCATTATCCTTCTGGCCGGGCGTCTTCCCATTCCCAGCATCCTGAGAGTCGCAAAATACACTCCCCTGGATTTGAGTATCAGTCTTACGACGAAATACGCTATGAAGAATACCGCCAGACAAAGCACCACCGCCAGAGGCGTCTGTATAATGCCTATCAGTTCCTCATCCAGGAAGTTATATATGTGATCCTTCAGCACCAGAGCGTGATAGCCTCCTCTTTCCAGCATATCCTTCATGCCCTCGGTCTGCTTGGTATCGTCTATGAAGATGGTAGCCTGATAGCTTCCCCTCTCATACAGTCTTCTGTAATCCATGGAATTGATATAGATCTCGCCTTCGTGTTCAGCCAGATTCTCCAGTCCGGTCTTTTCCTTGAAGGTCTTCTCCCCATAGGTGCCCATTATCGTGAGCGGTACGCTTGCCTCATAGTAAAGAGTCTTGACGCTTATGGTCAGATCCTTTCCCGCAGCGTAGCCCTTTTCGAACTGAGGATCCCAGGTCGTTGAGATCAGCACATATCCTTCAGGCACCTTGTCGTTAATGACGAGGCCGCCTTCTCCGGTGTATATCTGCATCTCCTGACCGTTTATGCGCATGGTGGTCTTGCCCCTTGTGGCGTACATGCTCTTACGGATCTCGTTTACCATGGTGTCGGTGAAGTATATTTCACTGGAACCCGCATAATAGTACTCCTGGCTCTCGTCCATTTCCTCAAAAACGATGCCTGCGATCTTCACCTTGAGTTCTTTGGAATAATCTATGTATATCGTGTATGTTTTACCTATGAGCGCTTCCGGATCTTCTCCGAAGGTCCAGCCGTCATCGTAACCCTTCAGCACGACCTCATCATCAGCCTGCGGCATGGTGCCCAGACTTATCTCGTCTTCAAGCGAGCTGATATTCAGAGGATATCCATAGAACGAGAACTGCTCGTTCTCGATGTATATCTGTGAGTCGTATATCATATCCTCACGGATGAGTTTCTCCACGTGAGGAGCGTTTTCCAGCGCCTCATAGTCAGCTCTGGTGAAGGGAGTCCTGTCCTGCTTCTCCACCACGATCCTCTTGGGATCGTAGTTATAGAAATAGTTGTTCCACCCTACTTCAGCCACGGTATCCTTCTGCTGCTTGACAGAAACGTACTGTGAAGACACTGCGCTTACAATAAAGAGGAACACCAGAAGGAGCAGCAGGAATTTGGCAGGCAGATTGAAAGTGTTCCTTATACCGAGCCTTATCTGCTTTCCGTACGACATGACCTTACCCGATCTGTCGTCCTTCGGGTCTCTTTTCAGGGCAGTTTCATCATATTCGGACTTAGTATCGGATACACCGGCAACCGGTGTTTCTTCAGCGTTTTCCTTATCCGGTCCGTCCTGGTTCTCCTTCTTTTCACGGGCAAGCGCAGCCACTGCACCTGTATCCTCCACGATCTTTCCATCGTGCATCTTGATGACCCTGGTGGCGTGATCCCTGAACTGATCGAAGTTATGCGTTACGACAACCACAAGCTTTTCTTCAGCTATTCCCGTCAGGAGTTCCACTATACCGTTAGCGGATTCGCTGTCCAGGTTTCCCGTAGGCTCGTCGGCCACAAGTATCCTGGTATCCTTTGCTAAAGCTCTCGCAATGGCTACCCTCTGCTTCTGTCCGCCGGAAAGCCTGGATACCTTTCTGTTTCGGTATTCAGAAAGCCCCACCTTCTCTATGATGGCCGGCACCTTCTCCTTTATCTCCCTGTTTGTAGCGCCCTCTATCTCAAGGGCAAGAGCCACGTTCTGGTAAACGGTATAACTGGATATCAGGTTGAAGCTCTGGAAAATACTGGAGATATATTTCTTCCTGTAGCCCTCAAAATCCGTAGCTGTATAATGGCTCGTCTCCTTGCCTTCGATGTACATCTCGCCTTCTTCATATGTGTCGAGGCCTGAGATGACATTAAGAAGAGTCGACTTGCCGCTGCCTGATTCTCCCGTAATAACGACAAATTCGCCAACGTCAAGATCCAGGTTGACCCTGGAAATGCCGCTGGCGATCATGCCTTTGCTGTAATAGAATTTTGATACGTTCTTAAGTTTGATGATACTCATCAGTGATACCCCCCTGTGCGATCACCTTAATAATATCACTCGTAAATGTACATCAGTCTGAAAGAATTATTCAGGTCCATCAGTTCCTTTATCTGGTCTGCCGTGGGAACAGCTGAACCCTTCTCAAGATCCTCGGAAATGATGCCGAGATAGCTCATAAGATCGAACTCTTCTGCAGGCCAGAAGTCCAGTATCTCAATATCCGCTCCAAGAGCCTGATCTACGATCATTGCGTTCACGCATTCATCGTAGGTTCCTATCTCATCGATAAGACCGTTTTCCTTAGCCTGCTTGGCGGTGTAGATCCTGCCGTCGGCAAGTTCTTTCACCTTGTTTATATCCATGTTCCTTCCTTCAGCTACGATCTCAGTGAACTGTTCGTAAGCTTCATCCACAAGGCCCTGGAATATCGCCCTCTGCTCCTCGGTCATAGGCTGGGTCTCTGAACCCATAGCCTTGTTCCTTCCGGAAGTTATCGCTTCGGACTTGATACCGAGTTTTTCCATCAGGCCTGTCAGGTCATATATCTCACCCATCGTGACTCCGATGGAACCTGTGAAGCAGTTCCTGTTGGCATAGATCTTATCGCAGGGTGCTGAGATATAGTAGCCTCCGGATGCCGCCATTGACTGCATCGCGGAATACACCGGCCTCTTTGTCTTTTCCTGATAATCCTTTATCGCAAAATACAGTTCATCGGAAGCGTATACCGAGCCTCCGGGAGTATTCAGGTAAAGGATGATTCCCTTGTTGTAATCGTCCTTGGACATATCATCGATGGAATTCAGGATATAGTTGTGGTTATATCCGGCTGAATATCCATTTTCATCTATGGTACCCTCCACATGGATGACTCCTATGTACTCGCCGGTCGCATCGTCTATGGTCACATCGGTTGCTGAATCCACCATGCCTGCGGTGTCCATCGCCTGATTGAATGCCTTGCCGATATTGGCAACACATGAGCCCATGAGATAGATTATCAGCACGAATACCAGCACCACTATCAGAAGGACCTTCAGCCAGTTCGGCATGCCTGCCTTTGCAGGCTGAGCCTGATAGTTGCCCTGGGGAACGTATCCGGGTGTCTGCTGCCCCTGCTGATACTGATCCGCTGTCCTGTAATATACTTTCTGGGGTTCTGTCTTAGGCGCACCCTGAGGTGTCCTTCCCTGTTCCGGCTTCTTTTCAGGTTCCTGATCCGGAGTTTTATTTTCAAAATTATCCAAAACTGATTCCTCCCGTAAATAAGCGTATCTGAGCAAAAATGACAAATACTGTTTGTCTAACTATACCCTAAATCAGGCAAAAAATCAATACCGCCGGATCAACAGGAGCACGCTGTATAATACACAAAATACAGTCCGTCGCAAAATGTATATTTATTCATTTTATGTTTTGTATATTTTTATATGGCTGAATAAGTTACCTTCCATCACTTTAATCCATTATATGTATGACTTTTTAAATATTTTTTGCATTATTATTAAGTTTTTCTGAATTTTTTTGTAAAAATACCAAAAATAATGCTGGATATATTTTTAACATTGTGATATAATGTATTTGAATCAGTGTGCTTTTTCGTTGGGAACGTATCCCGAGAGGTAAACATGTATAAAGTAAATGATATAGTTGTATACGGTACGGAGGGCATCTGCACTATAACCGACATCGCTGAAATGAAATTCGGCGGTGAGAGATCCGAGTACTATATTCTCGCTCCGGTCACAAAAGCAGAGAACACTGTTTATGTACCCAGAAACAACGAAAAAGTGCTCAGCCGCATGAGGAAGGTAATCTCTGAAGATGAAGCCAGGCAGCTGCTGGATTCCCTTCCCGTCACTCCGATGGAATGGATATCCAATGACAGGGAACGTCAGGCTGCATATAAGAACGTCCTGCTCTGCGGAAAGCCCGATGAAGTCTTCAGGATGATCAGTTCGCTGTACAGCAAGCAGATCGATCAGATGGCCGTCGGTAAGAAGCTGCACGCATCTGACGAAAGATTCCTCAGAGACGCCGAACGCATGCTCTTTAACGAGATAGGATACGCGCTCGGGATCTCCTCTTCGGAAGTGCTTTCCATCGTACTTAAGAAGATCCGTTCATAAAAACCCAAGCATTAAAAAAACCTGAGTATCACTCAGGTTTTTTCTATTGTCAGAACATGCTCAGCTGATCTGTTTCGGGAAGGCCGTCGAAGACGCCGTAATCCCTAAGCGCCTGTATCGACGTCTTGTTAAGCTTCGTCCTCTTCATTACCTCTTCCACCGTGTCGAAGGGTTTTTCATGATAAGCGTCATAGAAGGACTGGGCTGCAGACGCCCCTACTCCTTCGAGTGCCACGAAAGGAAGAAGCACCTTGCCGTCATCGACCCAGAACTTGAGAGCCTTTGACTTTTCAAGAACCGGCGCGCTGAATTCGTATCCTCTCGCGTACATCTCATAAGCCACCTCCAGTACAGTGTACTGGGATTTTTCTTTCGGGGTAGCGTTATTGCCCTTCATATCTATCAGTTCCATCTGGGCCAGGATCGCATCCTTTCCCTTCAGGATCGTCTGATCGTCAAAATCATCCACCTTGGTGGTGAAATATGTCGCATAGAACTCTCTCGGATAGTAGACCTTGTACCAGGCCATACGGAAGCTCATCATGGTATAGGCTACAGCGTGAGCTCTCGGGAACATGTACTTGATCTTATTGCAGGAGTCTATGTACCAGTCGGGAACGCCGTGTTCCTTCATCTCTGCCACCTGCTCTTCAGAGAGGTCCTTCTTTCCCTTACGGACGATCTCCATGATCTTGAAGGCGTGTCCGTTCTCAACGCCCTTCAGGATCAGGTAGTTCATGATGTCGTCACGGGTGGAGATAACTTCTCTCATGGTGGCGGTCTTCGACCTGATGTATTCCTGCGCGTTGTTGAGCCATACGTCGGTTCCGTGCGAGAAACCGGATATACGCACCAGATCCGCGAACTTATCAGGCTGCGTATCGTCCAGCATCTGCCTTACGAAGGGAGTCCCGAATTCGGGAATAGCGTAGGAACCGTGAGTGAACTTATAGTCAGGATCCTTAATATCCAGAGCTTCGATGCCGTTAAAGATGCTAAGGACTTTCCTGTCTGTAAGGTCTACCTTAAGAGGATCTATTCCCGTCATGTCCTGGAGCTGTCTTATCATTGAAGGCACATCGTGACCGAGGATATCCAGCTTCAGAAGGTTCTGGTCTATCTTGTGATAATCGAAGTGAGTGGTCACGACGCCTGATGAGGCATCGTTTGCCGGATGCTGTATGGGACAGAACTCGAAGATCTCGTGATCGTCGGGGCAGATTACGATACCGCCCGGATGCTGTCCTGTAGTCCTCTTGACTCCTGTGCAGTGAGTTGCCAGTCTGTCAGCCTCGTACTTGTTTACAGGTATTCCCCTCTCCTCAAAATATTTCATAACGTAGCCATAGGCGGTCTTATCGGCTACTGTGCCTACGGTACCTGCCTTGAATACGTTCTTTTCTCCGAAGATCTCTCCTACGTAACGGTGAGCCACCGGCTGGTACTCGCCTGCGAAGTTAAGGTCGATATCAGGCTCCTTGTCCCCGTTGAATCCGAGGAAAGTTGCGAACGGGATGGTGAATCCGTCCCTCTTCATCTCTGCACCGCATACCGGGCACTTCTTCGGAGGCATATCGATACCGCAGTCATAGAGGCTCTTATCGCCCCATTCGAGGTGTTTGCACTCAGGGCAGAGATAATGTGGATCCAGAGGGTTTACCTCCGTTATTCCTGCCATCGTGGCCGCAAAAGACGAGCCTACGGATCCTCGGGATCCTACCAGATAGCCGTCTGAAAGGGATTTCTGAACGAGCATCTGGGCGCTGACGTACATGACGGCGTAACCGTTATCGATGATGGAGTTCAGTTCCTTTTCGAATCTCTCCCTGATTATGGGATCAGGCTCATCACCGTACATCTCCTTCAGCCTCTTTTCACAGGTCTCCCTCAGGGTCTCCTTTGCGCCGGGGATATTCGGCGGAAATTTGCCCAAAGGTACCGGGAGTATGGATCCGTCGCACATGTCTGCGATGAGGTTCGTGTTGTCTATTACGATCTCCTTTGCCCTGTCGCCGAGATATGAGAACTCTTCCATCATCTCATCGGTAGTCCTCATATATAGGCCCTCACCGTTTTCTGCGTCCTCGAATCCCATTCCTGCCATCAGGATATTCCTGTAGATGGCGGATTCCGGCTTGTCGTAGTGGGCGTCGCAGGTGGCGACTACGGGCTTTCCGAGCTTGTCTGCTATCTCTATTATCCTCAGGTTGATCGCTCTGATATCGTCTTCAGTCTCTACGCGTTTACCCTCGAAATAGTACTCGTCTTCCAGCATGAAGCGGTTGTTTATAACGGGCTGGATCTCAAGATAGTCGTATCTTGAAGCCAGTTCTTCCTGTTCCTCATGGGAGAGAGCCTCGACTCTCTTCTGGATGTGAGTCCTTCTTTCCTCGTAGACGTGGGTGACGAGCGACATGAAGACCTCGCCGTAGCAGCAGGCCGAGCCTATGATTATACCCTCCCTGTGCTCATTTATCACAGACCAGGGAAGCCTGGGCTTGCGGTAGAAATAGTCTATATGAGAAATCGATACCATCTTGTACAGGTTCTTGAGTCCCTCCTGAGTCCTGGCAAGAAGTATGATATGGTTTACGGGCTTCTTTTTGTAATCTATGGTCCCGTCGTCGTTTATGCAGTCCTTATCGTCAAAGGAATATCCCTCGACTCCGTAGATGATCTTGATGGGACGTCCTGCCTTGGCCTGGTTTGCCGCCTCCGAAGCAGCATCAGGGAATGACTGGACAACACCGTGGTCGGTGATGGCAACGGCGGGCTGTCCCCAGAGAGCCGCCTGTTTAACGACTTCCTTTGGTTCATTGAGGCCGTCCATCTGGCTCATCTTTGTATGAAGATGGAGCTCTACCCTCTTTCCTATCTCTGAGGTATCCTCTCTGTCCATCCTTCCTTCGAGCTTAAGGATATCCCTGAACATGATAACGTTCAGATTCTCGAACTGGTCGAACTGGACCTCTCCCATGATCCTGAGCCTGTCTCCGGGTTTAAGGAACTCGTTTATCTCGTTCCACTTTTCTTCAGATACGAAACCTTTGGCGCAGACAGTTGTCCTCTCGTCGGTTATGAGGAAGGAGGCGATGTGGTTTCCGGACCTGATGACCTTGGATTCCATCTTGTAAAGTATGCCTTCTACTATGACAGTTCCCATGGAGGGGTCGAGTTCCAGGAGACTGTGGTCAGCTTCTCCTGAGAAGCCCTTACCCATGATGAAGTTGTCTTTTATCCTGGCTTCCTTTTTAGCCTTCCAGGGTCTTCCTCCCTTGAATCCGCCGCCGTTTCCGCCGTTTCCGTTTCCGAATCCGTTTGCTCTTTCTGCCGGATCTTCCTTAGGACGTGAAGCTGCTTCCCTGGCTTTCTGGGCGTTCTCTTCCATGAACTTTTCCTTCTCTTCCTGAAGGTCCTGTCTGAAATCGTCCACCTTTTCAAGGTATTCCTCTTCATCAAAGTTAAAGCGCACCTTGTATCTCAGTCCGAAATTTTTGAGAAGTATCCTCTCGAACTCTCCGCTCACGCTGCCGTTGAGCTGCTCACAGCCGGTCTTGCTGTTGCACTTGAGGGACAGTATCTTAGGTTCTCCGTCTTCGATCTTAAAGAAAGACTCGTCGATCGCTTTGGCGAATCCGGCGCCGCTTCCCTCGAGAATCCGGACAAGATAAGGCAGATAATTCCCGACAATTTCATCTTCGTTCATTATCATGCCCTGATATCTGAATCTGAACTTGACATCGTTCACGAAGTCAAGCTTGTTTTTTACGATGGCTTTTATCTTGAGAAGGTCATCGTAGGGCAGCACGAAATTGAGGG
This sequence comes from uncultured Eubacteriales bacterium, assembly GCA_902780845.1. Classification (GTDB taxonomy): domain Bacteria; phylum Bacillota; class Clostridia; order Peptostreptococcales; family Anaerovoracaceae; genus RUG754. The sequence goes on along the minus strand of CACZGZ010000014.1, from coordinate 4,510 downwards.
TCATTGGTATTACCAGGACCCCCGTCTCCTTGTGCAGCGTACCCTGCCCAAGTTCATATATATATTCGTTTTGTGACAGTCTTCCGCCTGTGATACCTTCCCAGTCCACAGCGGAAGCGATGAGATTTCGCATAATTTCCTCGTCAGATGTTCTCTTCTATCAGTTCTATCAAAGCGTCAACTATATGTTCTTCAGGAACCTTTTTCAGGACCTCTCCCTTTCTGAAGATGAGTCCCTCTCCTACGCCGCCTGCAACTCCGAAATCAGCCTCTCTGGCTTCTCCGGGTCCGTTCACAGCGCAGCCCATGACGGCTACCTTGATACCGGGTTTGCCTTCGCTCAGAAGTCGTGCTTCTATTCCTCCGAGTCTTGAATCGATCTCGTTTGCCAGGCTTTCAAGGTCAACCTTGGTCCTACCGCAAGTCGGGCATGATACCAGATCCACCGCCGACTTTCTGAGACCCAGAGTCTTCAGTATCTCCTTTGCAAAGATAACTTCCTCCACAGGATCAGCCGTAAGCGATACCCTCATGGTATCTCCTATGCCCTCCAGAAGGAGCGCGCCGATACCTATGGCTGATTTCACCTGCCCGCGCTTGAGAGTCCCTGCTTCGGTGATCCCGATATGAACGGGATGATCCGTGCTCTTTACAAGGATCTTATGCGCTTCATAAGTCATCCTTACATCCGAGGACTTGATGGATACCACCAGATCGTCATAGCCCAGATCCTCGATTATCTTAAGGTTCTCCAGGGCGGATTCAGCGATACCCTGAGCCGTCACTCCATGATACTTTTCTATGAGATGCTTCTCAAGCGAACCGGAGTTTACGCCTACTCTGATGGGTACAGCGTGTTCCTTCGCGCAGTTCACCACTTCTCTTACCCTGTCGATGGAGCCGATGTTTCCGGGGTTGATCCTTATCTTGTCGGCACCGTTTTTAATGGCTTCTATCGCCATCCTGTAATCAAAATGTATATCCGCGACCAGAGGTATATCGTAACCGGACCTTAAGAGTGAACTCTTCACCCTTCCGAATACGTCCGCAGCCTCCTGATCGGGGACGGTGAGCCTCATGATATCGCAGCCATTATCGCTCAGCCTTACGACCTGATCTATAAGGGCCTTCTCATCGTGAGGATCCACGTTTGCCATCGACTGTATGGCTATGGGGTTTCCCCCTCCTATAACTACTTTTCCTATTCTTACTTCTTTAGTCATTTTTTATCCTATCAATTTACCAATATCACTGAAGGTCACGAGTACGGCAAGCCCCAGAAGGAGAACTATGCCTACAGCGTGTATCATTCCCTCTACCTTCGGAGAAACGGCCTTCCCCGTGATCCAGCTGAAGATAACTATCAGTATCCTTCCTCCGTCAAGCGCAGGAAGCGGAAGCATGTTGATGACAGCCAGGTTCACGCAGATCAGAGCTACCAGGGAACATCCTCACGGTGCCCCTCGCACCGTATCCCACAGCCTTCACAGGGTTATGGCTCACCCTGCACTGAGCTCCGATAACGTAGGTGTTCCTCTCTTCATTGAATTCCGGAGTGAGAAGGACTTCGACCTGTTCGCCGTTTCTGATGACTCCTACAGTCATCTCGTTTCCCGAGGACCCCTGAACGGCCTGGACCACCTGATCCCACTGGGATACGCTTTCATCGTCGATGGAGACTATCTCATCCCCCGCTTCGATCCCGGCGGTATATGCCGGAGAGTCCTCGACCACCATGTCGATCACGTTTGTGGTGAAGCCGATGTATGTAGCCAGAAGCGTAAGGATCAGAAAGGCGCAAAAAACGTTCATCGCAGAACCCGCCGCCAGTATGATGATCTTCTGCCAGGGTTTCTTGTTGTTGAAGGCCCTGGGATTATACTCCTTGGGTTCCGTTACTCCGCCTTCTTCACCGGACTCTTCCTCAGAACCGTCTTCGCCCTCCATGGCGCAGTATCCTCCTATCGGGAAGAGCCTTATGGCATAAAGGGTCTCACCCTTCTGTCTTTTCCATATGGCGGGTCCCATACCGAAGGAGAATTCATTAACTTGTACATTGTTTTTTCTTGCTGCGATAAAATGTCCCAGTTCATGAGGAAATATCATGACCAGAAACATCAGTACCGCGAGTACAGCTGTTTTCATACGCTTTTCCTAACGGATCATTTCTCTTGTTTCTCTGTCTATTGAGATTATATCTTCAAGCGTGAGACTTTTTTGGGTCTTATGCTTGTATACCAGATCGCAAAGTCTGTCCTGAATGTCCAGGAAGCCTATCTCGTCTCTTAAGAATTTCTCTACGAGCACCTCGTTTGCGGCGTTCATGACCACAGGGCAGGAACCGCCCTCTCCGATGGCGTAATACGCCAGTTTAAGGCATCTGAAGGTATCGAGGTCCGGCTTCATGAAAGTGAGATTGGAACCCGCACCGAACATATCCAGTTCCTCGTCAGGGTTCGCCAGCCTGTCGGGATATCCGAGAGCCAGGCTGATGGGTATCCTCATGTCGGGTATGCCGAGCTGGCAAAGAATGGAATTATCCATGAACTCCACTCCGGAGTGCACTATGCTCTGAGGGTGGACCAGCACCTGGATCTTGTCGGCTTCTACGCCAAAGAGCCATTTGGCCTCTATAACTTCAAGCCCCTTATTCATGAGGGTCGCGGAATCGATGGTGATCTTGGGACCCATGTTCCACTTCGGATGCTTAAGAGCCTCCTTAGCTGTGACTCCCGCCATGTCTTCGCGCTTCTTTCCTCTGAAGGGACCTCCGGAGCACGTGAGAAGGATCTTCTTGACTTCTCTTCCCCTGTTGCCCTCAAGGCACTGGAAGATAGCGGAATGCTCTGAGTCTATGGGAAGGAGCTTTATCCCCTTCTCCTCTGCGAGCTTCATGATGACCGATCCTCCGGCCACCAGAGTCTCCTTGTTCGCAAGGGCTACGTCACGTCCTGCCATGATGGCGTGGTAAGTGGGTTCGAGCCCTCTCATTCCCATCAGGGAATTGACCACCATGTCGCAGTCAAGGGTGGCTGCCTCTATAAGTTTACGGACGTTTTCATCGTGCGTGCCGTTACACACATAGCAGTTCTTTTCGGGTACGCCGAATTCCGCTGCCTGCGCGTACATCTCATCTGCGCGCCTTGCGCAGGTGAGCCCCACAACCTTGAATCTGTCCGGATTATTTCTTACTACGTCCAGAGTCTGAGTTCCTATGGAACCCGTTGACCCGAGAATGACTATTCTTTTCATTTAATACCTCAGATCTGGTTAGGTAAAACTATCGCAATATAGAAATACAGATACGGAGCTACAAAGAGCACTGAATCGAATCTGTCAAGTATGCCGCCGTGTCCCGGGATCAGCTTCCCGTAATCCTTGATGCCCATCTGACGCTTGAACGCTGAGGCCGAAAGGTCTCCCAGCTGGGATACGACTGAACCTATCAGCACCATAAGTATGAACCCTATATTGAAGGTGTGACCTTCCTCAAGGAAGAAGTGTCCGAAGAGAAGGCTGAATGCCAGCGCTCCTATCACGCCTCCGACAGCACCTTCTACGGTTTTCTTAGGGCTGAGTTTGGGACAGAGTTTGTGCTTTCCCAAAGCCCTTCCGGCGAAATATGCAAAGATATCCGTGCAGAAGGCGATGATGAATACAAGCCAAATATAGTTATGAGCATAGTCACATTCATCTATCAGAACTGCAAAATGGAAGAAGAACGGAACATAGCAGATGCCGAGAACTGTAGCTGCCATATCCTCCGTCTTTCTCTCCTCGACTTTGAATCCGTAGATCATCGATGCGGCAGTCACCAGGAAGAACCAGAGCATATACAGAACGGCGGGATCAACTGAGATATCCCCGTTCGTGTTAAGCGTATGGAAAATGTGGAGCAGTATCACAGCGCCTATGCCTATAGGCAGGCAAGGCTTGACTCCTTCTGCTTCGAAACCTTTATAGAATTCGTGAAGTCCTATTACGGATACTATCACGACCGCCATCTTCAACCAGATGCCGCCGAAATATACCAAAAGCAGAAGCGGCAGCATTATTATCGCTGAAATTATCCTCGTCTTCATTACCTGCCTCCGTACCTTCTTTCTCTTGTCCTGTACTCTTCAACCATCGCTTCATACTCCTCCGGTGTGAAATCGGGCCAGAGCGTGTCTGTAAAAGCGAATTCCGAGTACGCAGCCTGCCAGAGGAGGAAGTTTGACAGCCTCTCCTCTCCTGATGTCCTGATGATAAGATCGGGATCGGGGATATTGCCGTTCTCGTCTCCTGTATAAAGGGCTGCTGAAATGTCTTCTTCACTGATCTCAGTTGAAGGATCGTAGTGGGACATGATGTAGTTCACTGCCCTTACGATCTCAGCTCTGGAACCGTAGTTCAGAGCTATGTTGAATACCAGTCCGGTATTGTCCTTCGTGGTGTCCAGAGCCTTCTGGACTGAGGCCTTGGCGTCTTCAGGAAGCCTGTCGTGCCAGTCTCCGAGTATGTTTACCTT
>CACZGZ010000013.1 GCA_902780845.1 uncultured Eubacteriales bacterium | reverse complement strand
GATGATCCGCGAGAATCTTTTGGAAGTAATGGAGATGACAGGGTATGACGGAGGCCTTAAGGCGGTGATCAGCATCCCACTCGGTGAGGAACTTGCCAGGAAGACCTTCAACCCGAGGCTTGGAATCGAGGGAGGTATATCCGTTATCGGTACCACCGGTATAGTGGAACCCATGAGCGAGGCAGCTCTAATAGAAACCATAAGGGTTGAGCTCAGGCAGAAGAAGGAACTGGGGTGCGAGTATGTTTTGCTCACACCGGGAAACTACGGTTCGGATTTCATAAGAGACGGCCTTGGGATAGACCCTGATATGGCCGTTCAGACGTCCAGGGCGCGCTTCTGATCGGCCACATAGGAAAGCTTGTGAAGATCGCGGGAAACATGATGAACACCCACTCCAAGTACGGAGACTGCAGGATGGAGATCCTGGGATCCGCGGCAGCTGTTTACGGGGTGAAGCCTGAGACTGCGAAGTACATCCTGGGCTGTGCTGCCTGCGATGAAGCCGTGAGAGTGCTGAGAGAAGAGGGAATAGACATTCCCACGCTTGAACTGGTATCCGAAAGGATAGACCATAACCTGGCAAACCGCGCATTCAAGGCCTGTGACATAGGACAGACCTTCGAGACAGGGGCGATCATGTTCTCCAAGGAGTACGGAGTGCTGGGAAAGACTAAAGACGCAGATATGCTTTTGAAAAAGATAATTGATTGATATAAACGGAGGAAAGAGTATGATTCATTTCGTAGGAGCCGGATCCGGCGCGACAGACCTTATAACCGTAAGAGGAGCAAAATACCTCGGTGAAGCTGACGTAATCATTTACGCAGGTTCCCTGGTAAATCCCGAACTCCTCAAATACGCCAAAGAGGACTGCAAAATATATAACTCAGCCGAGATGACACTTGAGGAAGTAATAGACGCCATCAAGGAAGCCGAGGCTGAAGGCAAGATGACTGTTCGTCTTCACACCGGAGACTCCAGCATCTACGGTGCTGTAAGGGAGCAGTTCGATGAACTGGATGAACTGGGATTCGAATACGACGTTACGCCCGGTGTTTCAGCTTTCTGCGGAGCTGCAAGCTCTCTCAAGGCTGAATATACTCTTCCCGGAGTGAGCCAGACCGTGATCATCACGAGAGCTGAGGGAAGGACCCCGGTCCCCGAAAAGGAAAGCATAAAGTCCCTTGCAGCTCACAGAGCCACAATGGTGCTTTTCCTGAGCACGTCTCTCACCGAGAAACTCCAGAAGGATCTCATCGAGGGAGGCTATCCCGAGGATACTCCTGCAGCAATCGTTTACAAGGCTACCTGGCCTGAGGAGAGGATCTTCAGATGCCAGCTTAAGGACCTTCACGAGACGGTGACGGGAAACGGTCTTACCAAGACTTCACTCATCATAGTCGGAGGATGCATGGGAGACGAATACCTGAGATCACTTCTGTATCATCCTCATTTCACAACGGAATTCAGAGAAGGTACAGACGGACCTACTTATGAGAATAAATGATGAACAATATGAAGACCGGTATTTTCTGCTATAGTCTTAAGGGCAAGGAAACAGCCTCTAAGATAGCGGAAATAATTAAAAAAGAATACGATGCCGATATAGAGTGCTTCAGCCCAGAAAGGATGGCTGACGGGAATTTCGGCCCGATCCCCAGACCCAGCGGAGACTTCTACGGAGGACATTTCAGAGATAAGGAACTGTTTATTTCCGTAGGATCTGTCGGTATTTGCGTGCGCCATATAGCGCCTTACGTGAAGTCAAAGGTAACCGATCCAGCTGTGATCGTGATCGATGAACTGGGTAAGCATATCATACCTATTCTCTCGGGACACATCGGAGGCGCCAACAGGATAGCTGCACTTATCGCAGATGAGCTCGGCGGGGAAGCTGTTATCACCACGGCTACTGATATAAACGGGAAGTTCGCCGTGGACGAGTGGGCAGCCAGGAATAACATGGCTATCTCAAGCATGAAGACCGCAAAGGACTTTGCCGCAGCCATTCTTGAAAGAGAGCTTCCTTTAAAGTCGGACTTCATTGTAAAGGGAAAGCTTCCCGGAGGAATGGTATCGGGTGAAGACGGAGAGATCGGTCTTTATATCACGTATACCAGGGAGAAGCCCTTTAAAGAGACTCTCAGGCTTATACCCAAATGCCTGCACCTCGGGATAGGCTGCAGGAAGGGCATATCTGAAGAGGCAGTCAGGCAGGCTGTGCATCAGGTGGCAGAAGAGCACGCTATCGACCTCAGAGCGGTCGAAAGCATAGCGTCCATAGACATCAAAAGCGAGGAAGAGGGCCTCCTCGGTTTCGCAAAGGGTATGGGCATCACACCTGAGTTTTTTGCGGCTGATGAGCTGATGGCAGTCGAGGGGGATTTCACTCCTTCGGAATTCGTGAAGAGCGTGACCGGAGCGGACAACGTCTGCGAGCGCTCGGCGCTTATAAAGGGCGGCACCCTTATAATAAGAAAAACAGCTGTGAACGGCGTTACTGTCGCCGTTGCAGTCAAGGATATGGAGGTAAGTTTTGAATAAACTTTATGTTGTGGGGATAGGCCCCGGAAACTATGAGAATATGACCATAAGAGCTGACAGAGCTCTTCAGGATTCAGACGTAATAATCGGATACACTGTATACGTGGACCTCGTTAAGGAGCAGTATCCCGGTAAGGAGTTCATGACGACTCCCATGACAAAGGAAGCTGCGAGATGCCAGATGGCTCTTGACTGCGCGAAGAGCGGAAAGACAACAGCAATGATCTGTTCCGGAGATTCCGGGATCTACGGCATGGCGGCTCTTTGCTATGAACTGAGAGGCGAGGATACGGATCCTGAGATCGACGTTATCCCCGGACTTACCGCAGCTGCATCGGGAGCGTCCATTCTGGGAGCACCCCTTACTCATGATTTCGCGGTAATAAGCTTATCCGACAGGCTCACCAAGTGGGAAAAGATCGAAGAAAGACTGAGAAACGCTTCCAAGGCAGACCTCAGCATCGTAATGTACAATCCCGTGAGCAAGGGAAGACCGGATCACCTTAAGAAGGCCTGCGACATAATGCTGGAGAACCTTCCTGCTGACAGGATCTGCGGTATCGCGAGAAACATCGGCCGCGAAGGTGAGAGCATCAGGATAATGACCCTCGGGGAACTGAGGGACGCTGAATGCGATATGTTCTGCACGGTCTTCATCGGAAACGAGATGACGAAGATAATAGGTGACAGAATGGTCACACCGAGAGGATACAGAGAGGTCAGCGACAAAATCTGAAGAATACATGAGCTGAGTTTTCAGCGGAACGGAGAAAAGATGGCAGATAAGATCTGCATTTTTGCGGGCACAAAGGACGGAAGGGAAATGGCCGGGCTTCTGGCGGGACACGGACTGGACGTCACAGCCTGCGCTGCAACTGAATACGGAGGAGAACTCCTTGAGGCAGGGGGAGATCTCAAGGTCAGGACCGGCAGGATGGATGAAAAGGAGATGGAAGTCTTCTTAAAAGACGGCGGCTTTGATCTTGTTATCGACGCTACGCATCCCTATGCGCAGATAGTCACAGAGAATATCAGAAACGCGTCAAAAGCGGCTGATATCGATTATCTGAGGCTTCTGAGGGCACAGGAGGACGTACCCGGCAACGCCGTATATCTGGAAGATACTGAGGAAGCGGTAAGATACCTCTCGGAAACGTCAGGACAGATACTTCTCACCACCGGAAGCAAGGAACTCGTGAAGTATTCGGAGATCCCCGGTTTCGGTGAAAGAGTCTGGGCAAGGGTGCTTCCCCTTGAGAGCTCACTTAAACAGGCTGAAGAAGCAGGACTTCCCGCGGGAAGAATAATCGCCATGCAGGGACCTTTCACTAAAGAAATGAACATCGCCATGCTTAACATGACAAAGGCGGAGTTCATGGTAACGAAGCAGTCCGGAAAGATCGGCGGCTTCGGGGAAAAGATGGATGCCGCCCTCGAATGCGGCATAACCGCCGTGGTAATAGGAAGACCTCCTGAAGAGGAGGGCATGAGCTTCAGCGAGATGGCAGAGGCTCTGGGCTGCGGCACCGAAGAAAAGGATGAAAAAGTGGAAATAAAGACAGGCTGCACAGTTAAGAATGCAGATAAGAGCATAACTGAATACAAGTTCGACGTGACCAACATCCCATGCGTAGCGATAGCAGGCATAGGTATGGGCATGGAAAGCACCATGACTTCTGAAGTAAAGAAGGCGATAGAGGAAGCCGAATGCCTGATCGGCGCCGAAAGGATGCTGGACGCGGCTAAAAAGATCACCGGAATGGATAAGCCTTCTGTCAAAGCCATCGCTCCCGAGATGATAAAGAAGGCAATGATGGATCATCCGGAATATCATAGGTTCTGTGTGCTGATGAGCGGAGATACCGGATTCTTCAGCGGAACGAAGAAACTCCTTCCCATGCTTAAGGAGGCAGGTGCGCTTGTGAGCGTACTTCCGGGTATAAGCTCCATGTCATATCTTGCTTCCCGTGCGGGAGAGTCGTATGACGACTGCAAGATGGTAAGCATGCACGGAAGATCCAGGAATATAGCAGCAGACGTGAGGAATAACCGTAAGGTATTCTGCCTCGTAGGAGGGCAGGACGGCGCGGCTGATCTCATAGAGACTCTGGTTTCGGCCGGTCTCGGCAAGGTGACCGTCTGCGTGGGCGAGAGGCTTGGTTATACGGATGAAATGGTAACAACCGGCCCCGCGGAGAAACTGACAGAAAGAAGCTTCGACAGCCTCAGTGCAGTCCTCATCATAAATGAAGAAGCAGGACAGAGCTTAAGATTCGGTTTCCCTGACAGCGCTTTCACCAGAGGAGGAGACTCCGAGGGCGTGGTCCCCATGACCAAGAGCGAGGTAAGGGCAGCTGTCCTTTCCAAACTTCAGCCCTGTCAGGATGACCTTTGCTGGGACATAGGAGCAGGCACGGGATCCGTATCGATCGAACTTGCATTAAACGCTCCTTATGGCACGACCTATGCCGTTGAAAAGAAGGAAAAGGCACTGGAACTTCTGAATGAAAACATAGCAAAGTTCGGAGCTTCCAACTGCATAGCCGTTCCCGGCTCCGCGCCTGAAGCGCTTACGGATCTTCCTGCACCCGATAAGGTATTTATCGGAGGAAGCTCCGGAAACATGGAGGAGATAATCCGTCTGGTCCTCGATAAGAACCCTGAAGCGAGAATAGTCGCAGCAGCGGTTTCCCTTGAGACCATAGCCGAGCTTTCTGAAATAGTAAAAAAGTTTGATTTTGAAGACCGAGAAGTGGTGTGCCTGAGCGTTGCCAGGGCCCGCGAGATCGGCAAATACAATCTCATGATGGGTCAGAATCCCATCTACATATTCACAATGCAAAAAACTCCCTGCACATCAGCAGGAGATACAGCGGAGGGGAAATGCTGATATCGATAGTAGCTATAATAATTGGTTTCGGCATGGACCTGGTGCTTGGTGATCCGAGAGCCATACCGCATCCCGTGGTCATAATGGGCAAGCTCATTTCGCTTCTCGAAAAGATACTGAGAAGGATCTTTCCGAAGACCGTAAAGGGTGAGAACCTTGCGGGGCTCACGCTTTGGATCATCATGTGCATACTTTCCTTCGGAGTTCCTTTTGCGCTGATACTTCTTTCGAGAAAGGTCGGCTGGTGGCTTGAACTGATACTTTCATCCATCATGTGCTGGCAGATCCTTGCGACCAAGTCTCTTAAGGACGAGAGCATGAAGGTATACAGAGCACTTCTCCACGAGGGAACGGAAGCCGGAAGGCGCGCCGTATCCATGATAGTCGGAAGGGATACTGAAAGGCTCTCAAGAGAAGGTGTCATCAAAGCCTGCGTGGAGACGGTTGCGGAGAACTCTTCAGACGGAGTAGTGGCGCCGATGTTTTTTGCGGCGATTGGGGGAGCTCCCCTCGGAATGCTGTATAAGGCTGTGAACACCATGGACTCCATGCTTGGATACGTGGAGGAACCGTATAAGAATATAGGGCTCGTTCCCGCCAAGATGGACGACGTTTTCAACTTCATACCGGCCAGGCTTTCAGCCCTCATCATGCTGGTGGCAGGCTGGTTTATGGGGCTGGACGTAAAAAACGGCTGGAAGATATTCAAGCGCGACCGCATGAAGCACGCAAGTCCGAATTCAGCGCAGACCGAGAGCTGCCTTGCAGGACTCCTGGGAGTGCAGCTTGCTGGGGACGCCTGGTATCACGGGGAACTGCACAAAAAACAATTTATCGGAGATGACATCAGGCCTGTGGCACTTAACGACATACCGCTTTCATGCAAGGTGATGTATGTCATGGCAGCTTTATCCCTTTTGGTTTGCTGCTGGCTCAGGGTCATGATATTGATAGCATTGGTATAAAAAGGAGACTCAATGCTCTATAAAGCTAAGAATCCTCACGGAGGAGACATATACGAAGGAGGTATCCGGCTGGATTTCTCCGCAAATACAAACCCGATGGGCATGCCCGAAAGCGTAAAGCAGGCAGCTGTAAGCTCGCTTGAATACGCTGACCGCTATCCCGACCCCTATGCCAGGGAACTGGTTTCTTCCATAAGCACCTATCACGGTGTTCCTGAAGATTATGTCCTGGCAGGAGCAGGAGCTGCGGAAATGATCTATTCCTACTGTCAGGAGGGAGGTTTCAAAAAAGCCCTTATGACAGCGCCCACGTTCTCTGAATACGGACTGGCGCTTGAAACTACTGGATGTGAGATCATCCGGCATTACCTTAAGGAAGAAGACGGATTCACACTTGATGACGGGATCATCGCGCATATAAGGGAAGCCGGGCCGGATGCAGTTTTCATCTGTAATCCCAACAACCCGACGGGTAAACTTGCAGATCACGAACTTATGCTTGAGATAATCGGCGTGACCGAAGATCTGGGAGCAAAGCTTTTCGTGGACGAATGCTTCGCGGAACTTGCGGGAGGCAGGAGTCTTACGGAGTTTCTCGGAAGCTGTTCAAATCTCACGATACTGAGGGCTTTCACCAAGAACTACGGCATGGCGGGTCTGAGGCTCGGATACGTGCTGAGTTCCGACAGCGAATATTTAAAGGGAATGTCCGAAAGAGTGCAGCCCTGGAACATATCGACACCTGCACAGGCTGCAGGAGTTGCTGCCCTTAAGGAGAAAGACTTCCTGTCTGAAAGCATTGAACTTATAAAAAGAGAGAGGATCAGGCTTCAGGAAGGACTGAAGGACTTGGGTCTCAAGTCTGTTGATTCTGACGTGAACTTCATCCTCTTCAAAGGTCCTGACGATCTCTGTGACAGGATGAAAGAGCAGGGGATACTGATCAGGAACTGCGATAACTATGAAGGCCTCGGAACGGGCTGGTATCGCATAGCTGTGAAACTTCCCGATGAGAATACTGAACTTTTGAGGACTATGGAAGAAGTCCTTGGAAAGGAATGAAAATGGCAAAGAAGATAATGATACAGGGAACCATGTCAAACGTGGGAAAGAGCCTGCTTGCTGCCGGACTCTGCAGGATATTCAGACAGGACGGCTATAAGGTGGCTCCCTTCAAGTCCCAGAACATGGCCCTGAATTCTTTCATAACCAAAGACGGTTCCGAGATGGGAAGGGCGCAGGTCGTACAGGCTGAAGCTGCAGGTATAGAACCTGATGTCCGCATGAATCCCATACTCCTCAAGCCCACCACAGACGTGGGCTCACAGGTAATAGTTCTCGGTCAGGTCATGGGAAACATGAAGGCCGTGGAATACTACAAGCATAAGAGGGAACTGGTGCCTTACGTCATGAAGGCGTTTAATGAACTCGCTGCCGAGAACGACATCATCGTGATCGAAGGCGCAGGGTCCCCCGCTGAGATAAATCTCAAGGACGAGGATATAGTGAACATGGGCTTCGCCAGGATGGTGAACGCTCCTGTGCTTCTTGCAGGAGACATCGACAGAGGCGGAGTATTTGCACAGCTCTACGGCACTGTGGAACTTCTGGAACCTGAAGAAAAGAAGCTCATTAAGGGAACGATAGTCAACAAGTTCAGGGGAGACAAGGCTATCCTTGAACCCGGACTCAGACAGCTTGAAGAGCTCTGCGGAGTTCCCGTGGCAGGAGTCATTCCTTATCTTCATCTGGATATCGACGATGAAGACAGCCTGACAGAGAGGTTCGACAACCGCACAGAGCGCAGGCTTATAGACATAGCGGTCATCCGCATACCTAAGATATCCAACTTCACAGACTTTGCGGCCTTTGACGGTTATGAGAATCTTTCAGTGCGCTATGTGGACAGGGTGGCGGACCTGGGAGACCCCGACATGATAATCATCCCCGGAACCAAGTCAACAATAGCAGACCTTAAGTGGCTAAGGGAGAGCGGCATGGAGGCCAAGATCCTTCAGGCTGCAGATCACGGCAAGCTGATCTTCGGTATCTGCGGCGGTTATCAGATGCTGGGAAGATCCGTATCTGACCCTGAGATGACGGAAGCTGAGACTCCTGAGACCATCAAGGGAATGGGACTGCTTCCGATAGAGACGGTCTTCGTGGGAGAGAAGCGTCAGACCCAGACTTCAGGTACACTTCCCGAGATACCAGGAGAGCTCAGCGAACTAAGCGGTCTGGGTTTCGAAGGCTATGAGATCCATATGGGAAGAAGCGGGAACGACCTTCCTCAGATCGTGAGCATGTCGGATTCTGAGGACTGCAACGTCTACGGAAGCTATATCCATGGAATCTTCGATGCTCCGGGAATTGCGGATACCGTGGTCAGGGTCCTTTGCAAGAAGAGGGGAGTAGATCCATCAGAGATCGGCACTTTTGACAGGATGGCCTATAAAGATCAGCAGTACGATCTTCTCGCAAAACACATGAGAGAAAACATGGATATGGATCTGGTATACAGGATAATAAACGAACAGTAAAAACATTAGCAAGGCCTTCGGGCCTTGTTTTTTTGTTAAAAATAAAAGTTTTTTGCAAAATATAAAAAATATATGCAATATATACTTGACATCGTTATAAATGTAATATATACTTTGCATTGTAAGGAGGCGATCACATGAGAAACCTTAAAATGAAATTCCGACGAATCGAACTGGAAATGTCTCAGACGGAACTAGCGAAGAAAGCAGGGGTGACCCGTCAGACAATCGGCCTCATAGAAGCCGGGGAGTTCAATCCATCGATAAATCTTTGTATAGCGATATGTAAGGCGCTTGGAGTAACGCTTAACGATCTGTTTTGGGAGGATGAGGAAAATGAAGAAAAGTAATCTTGATGAGAGACAGGAGCAGGAACTGTTAAGAATAGAGAGGAACGGATTCTGGCTGGCATTCTGGCTGCTTGTAGCAGCGTTGCTTGTTCAGATGGTATTTGCGGGAAATACTATGATGGCTATGGGAGAAAGTATTATTCTTCTCGTTATATCTCTCTATATAGCCATAGCATGCTTGAAGGCAGGCATCTGGGACAGAAGGCTGAAGGCGAATTCGAAGACTAACCTTATAGCTTCGCTCATAGCAGGAGCTGCGATGGGAATCGTGATGTTCCTCAGAGTTTTCAGGAATTTTCCTGATAAGCCCATCGGATCAATATCAGCCGGAGTGTTTACAGCGATATTTGTGTTCGCGCTCTGCTTCATCGCGCTCACCATTTCGATGAGAGCATATAAAAAGAAAACCGAAGCTCTGGAAGAAGAGCCGGAAGATGATATGGAAATATAAAGGAGGAATGAAAATGTATACTTACAAATCAGAGATCCTATGGGTAAGCAGCAAGTGGTTCAGCGACAAGGCAAATGAAAAAGATCTGGCTGAGCTTGACGAACTTTTAAACGAAAGAGCAGCGGAAGGCTGGGAACTTGTGACCTACGATTACATGGCCACGTCACTCCAGGCAAGAGGAGCGTTTGTTATCACTTTCAGAAAAGCAAAATAGTATAGGAAATAAAAGTCATCTAAAACCATGGATTTGAAAGGTTTTAGATGGCTTTTTTTAGTTTATCAGCAGATTGGGAACTATATTTATATCTAATAAATGAAAAAATCCATATTTTAGATGAAAATATCATTATATGATGTTGATTTTTTGCATATTGTTCATCTAAACAGGCATAAAAAGAAATAATTAGATGAAACATGTTGACAAATACCCCCCGGGGGTATATTATATGTTCTGCAGGATACCCCCCGGGGGTATCTGAAAGTGTGTGTTTGAAATAATGACAGCGAGGTAAGAAATGACAGAAAACAATTGCTGCTGCAGGACTAAGAAGCGCAGCGAAAAGGAATATAAGGATCTCATGAACCGCCTCAAGAGGATAGAAGGGCAGGTCAAGGGCGTCCAGAAGATGCTTGAAGAAGATGCGTACTGTCCCGATATCATGGTCCAGGTATCCGCTATAAACAGCGCACTGAACAGTTTCAACAAGGTGCTTCTCAACGAGCATCTCAGGACATGCGTGGTGGATGATATCAAGGCCGGAAGAGAGGACACCATAGACGAACTCACTGAGACCCTTAAGAAGGTAATGAGGTAATATGGAACAGTATAACGTAACGGGCATGAGCTGCGCAGCATGTTCGGCCCGCGTTGAAAAAGCAGTATCAAAAGTTGAAGGCGTGACGTCATGCTCTGTGAGCCTTCTCACGAACTCCATGGGAGTCGAGGGAACGGCATCATCTTCTGATATAATAAAGGCCGTGACCGATGCCGGATACGGAGCGTCCCTTAAGGACGCAGGTCTTAAAAGGGCAGTGAGCCTTTCGGAAAAAATGAAGGCAGAGGAAGAAGCCCTTAAAGACACGGAAACTCCTAAACTGAGGAAGAGACTTATAATCTCTGCGGTCTTTCTCATCGTCCTCATGTATTTCAGCATAGGGCACATGATGTGGGGCTGGCCGGTTCCTGAGATATTTGAGAACCATGTAGCGCTGGGCATTCTGGAGATGCTTCTCGCTCTCATAATAATGGTCATAAACGGCAAGTTCTTCACTTCGGGTTTCGGCTCCTTAAGACACGGAGCGCCGAACATGGATACGCTGGTCGCTCTTGGTTCAGCTGCATCCTTCGGATATTCGCTTGTCGAACTCTTTATCATGACGGATGCCATGGGTAAGGGTGATCACGAGACCGTGATGAAATACGGAATGGACCTCTACTTCGAGTCTGCGGCCATGATCCCGACCCTTATAACCATAGGTAAGATGCTTGAAGCCATGTCCAAGGGCCGTACCACGGACGCTCTGAAGGGGCTGATCAGAATGGCGCCTCAGACGGCAGTTCTGGTCGGACCGGACGGAGCTGAGAGAGAAGTCGCTATAGATGAAGTCAAGGCAGGAGATATAGTCGCGGTCAAGCCCGGTGAAAGCATACCGGTAGACGGTGTGATAGTTGAAGGCACCACTGCCGTTAACGAGTCGGCTCTCACAGGGGAGAGCATCCCCGTGGACAAGGAAGAGGGAGACAGCGTTTCACAGGCTACAATGAATCAGTCCGGCTATATCAGAGTGAGAGCGTCCCGTGTAGGAGAGGACACGACTCTCTCACAGATAATAAAGACGGTTTCAGACGCTGCCGCGACCAAGGCACCTATCGCAAGGATAGCCGATAAGGTTGCAGGTATATTCGTGCCTGTAGTAATGGGAATAGCGCTCGTTACCTTCCTGGGCTGGACGCTTGCGGGAAGGGAGACCGGCTTTGCAATTGCAAGAGCTATCTCCGTTCTGGTAATAAGCTGTCCGTGCGCTTTGGGACTTGCGACTCCCGTAGCCATCATGGTCGGAAACGGCGTTGGCGCAAAGAACGGCGTGCTGTATAAGACAGCAGCGTCTCTTGAGTCTCTCGGAAGGACACAGATAATAGCTCTGGACAAGACGGGAACCATCACTGAGGGCGAACCTGAAGTGACGGATGTGATCCCGCTCGAAGGAATGGATGAAAAGACATTCCTCAGCCTTGCGGCAGCTCTTGAAAGCAGGAGCGAGCATCCGCTTGCCAAGGCTGTGGTAAGGGCAGTGGAAGGAGAATCCATAGCAGAAGTAAAAGACTTCACCGCTCTTCCCGGAAGCGGAGTCAGGGCTTACGGACCTGAAGGAGAGGAACTGCTCGCAGGCAACCTTAAGTTCATATTAAGACACGTAAAAGTTACGGATGAAGTTCTCGCTAAAGCTGACGAACTGGCTCTTCAGGGAAAGACGCCGCTGTTCTTCTCCAGGGACAAAAAACTCATGGGTATCATCGCAGTAGCTGATACCATAAAGGACGATTCAGTCGAAGCCATAGCCCAGCTTAAGAAGATGGGCATACACACGGTGATGATCACAGGCGACAACGCCAAGACAGCGTCAGCTATCTCCAATCAGACCGGCGTGGACAGGGTATTCGCAGGAGTGCTTCCCGATGAAAAGGCCAAGGTAATAGATAAGTTGAAAGCTGCAGGTAAAGTCGCCATGGTGGGAGACGGTATAAACGACGCTCCGGCTCTTACCGCGGCTGACACCGGTATCGCTATCGGTGCAGGTGCTGACGTTGCGATAGACGCAGCAGACGTGGTCGTAATGAAGAGCAGGCTGACAGACGTCGCTGCCGCCATCAGGATGAGCAGGGCGACCATCAGGAACATTCATGAGAACCTGTTCTGGGCATTCTTCTATAACGCCATCTGCATCCCCATGGCCATAGGTCTCTTTGGATTCGCCATGAAGCCCATGTACGGTGCGCTTGCCATGAGCCTTTCGAGTTTCTGCGTCTGCATGAACGCTCTCAGGCTGAATCTGGTAAAACTTTACGATGATTCACACGACAGGCCGGGAAAAGCCGCTGATATCCGGAAACTGGAAGCTGAAACGGATAATAACGAGTCAGAAGTATCAAATCAAATAGATCAAACGGAGGAAAATACTATGGAAAAGACCATCAAAGTTGAAGGTATGATGTGCATGCACTGTGAAGCAACTGTAAAGAAGGCTCTCGAAGCGATCGACGGAGTAGAGTCCGCCGTTGCATCCCACGAAGCAGGAACAGCTGTGGTACAGCTTTCAAAGGACGTTGACGATGCAGTTCTCACAAAGGCCATCGAAGACAAAGACTACACAGTAAAAGGAATCGAATAAGAAGTTCCGCGCCCGGCTCGTCAGGCCGGGCTTTTTACTTTCTTGATTCTTTTTTGTCAATAGTGTAAGATGTACCCATGAAACAAAATCTTCACACACATTCCACCTATTGCGATGGAAAGAGTACAATCAAAGAAATGATAAGATCGGCGCTTCTGAGGGATTTCGAAGTGCTGGGTTTCTCCGGTCACAGCTTCACGGATTTCGACACCGGCTACTGTATGTCTAAAGACGGGCTGATAGACTATCTCGATGAGATAGACAGCGCAAAAAAGTTTTTTGAGGAGGATCCCGAGGCCGCTAAAGCTTACTATGCTCCTGAAATAGTAAACGCGGGAGGTCTCAGGATATATACAGGGATAGAACAGGACCTGTATTCCGAAAGGCCGGCACTCAGAAAGCATGAAGGCCTCCTTAACCCGGGATCGTGGTGGGGGACTTTCGACTATATCATAGGTTCGACACACGCCTTCTTCATAGAACGCGGGGAACTTGAGGAAAGGACAGGTTCACCTGACGGGCTGAAGGCACCGGAAGGCGGCGGAGTGATCTTCACGGATAACGGGATCTACGTATATGTCGATTACAGCGAGGAAGCACTGAAGTGGGCGACCGACAACATCTATAAAGGCGATGCCATGGCCCTTGCTGAAGCGTATTTCAAAGACGAGGCCCGCATAGTCTCAAAGACCGACTGCGACATAACAGGGCATTTCGATCTTTTGCTGAAATTCAATGAGAAGGTCAGGATGTTCGATGAAAGTGATCCGCGCTACTTAAGGGCCAGAGATAAGGCGCTGGAGACTGTCTTTGATGACTTCAGAAGCAAGGGAAGGCGGCCGCTTTTCGAGGTGAATACCGGAGCAATGGCCAGGGGATACAGGACGACTCCGTATCCTTCTGAGAAAACGGTCAGGGTCATCCGCGACATGGGAGGAAGCTTTATCATAAACTCGGACTGCCACAGGGCGGACCTGCTGGACAATGGATTCAGGGAAGCGAGGGAACTTTTAAAGAAGACCGGTTACAGGAGCGAACTCATTGAAGTACCCGGAGGCAGACTGGAAATATTTGAATAATAATGAAAACGGTGTCAATGTAAGACACCGTTTTTCAATGACCTAAAGGGGGCCTTGTATCTTTACAGATACTTGAAAGAAACGGAGGCCTGTGATATATTAATTATGTATGTGATGAAACAGCCTGCGGGCTGAAAATGATATTAGGAGGCATAATAAATGCAACTTCTCGAGAGAGTAAAACACTGTAACGGCTGCGGAGCCTGTGTGGTACCATGCAAGCATAACGCAGTAAAACTTTTTGATAGAGATTCAGATGAGGCCAGAGATATCCTGGCTCAGTTCCCGGAAAAGAATCATCCCACAGGATCAAAGAAGGTCGGCATAGTCAACGAAGGCGCCTGCGACAGATGCAACGCCTGCGTTCTTTTCTGCCCTATTTTCAATCCCGTTGAACTTCCGGATTTTGACGAATGGTACGAATTCGATCCCGCATTTGAAGACAGGGAAATGCCTAAGCTCTATCGTGAGACCATGAGAAAGGCCAGAGCCGGCCAGCACACTGAATTCGTTGGAACGCTCTGCCAGATCGCGGCTCTTAAATCACTTAACGGAGACAAGATCCCTCAAAATCTCATCCTCAAGCCGCTTCTTTGCACCAAGGAGAAGCAGGAGAGCGAACCCTGCTGCGGTGAATGCAGATTCTATAAGTAAAACAGGTGGGTATTATTTGTAAATGTTAAGACCGATAATAGAAATAACAAAGGAAATGAGAGACGTCTTCAGTCAGTACGAGCTCACCAGAAAGGAACTCCACAGGACTGAGGAACTCATAGATAAAATTGAAAACCAGAAGATCACGATCTCTGTGATCGGGCAGTTCAAGCGCGGAAAGAGCATGCTGGTTAACTCCATCCTGGGAGACCGCATACTTCCCATCGGAATTGTCCCCGTTACTGCGGTCGTGACCACCATCGAATACGGAGAGAAGGCGGCGACCGTCAGATTTGACAACGGCATCATCAAGGAGATCCCTTTTGAGGATATGGCTGAGTATATAAACGAGCAGTCCAACTCCGACAACCATCTCGGCGTAAGACAGGTATCGGTATACAGCCCTTCGGAATTCCTCGAGGGAGGGCTCACTCTGGTCGACACTCCGGGCGTGGGTTCAGTTCATCAGAAGAATACGGACGAGGCTTATGCCTTTGTAAAGGAGTCCGATGCGGTGATCTTCATGCTGTCAGTGGACAGCCCCATCAACCAGATAGAGGTTGAATTCCTTAAGAATGCCAGGGAGTTCGCATCAAAGTTCTATTTCGTCGTTAATAAGATCGACACGATCGATGAGGATGACCTGAACGATTACGTTAACTACTGCAGGGATCTCATAAAGAAACTCATGGAAGTCGACGAGATCCAGCTGTTCACCGTAAGCGCCAAGAAGGGAATAGGGGTCGAAGAGCTCAAGGCTGTCATAAAACATGACTGCGAGACTACGGTAAGGGATATCATAGAGAGATCCGCTGGCCTCAAGATGAAGGATATAGGAGCATCCGCTTTAAGCCAGATAATGCTCTACAGGACGACTCTTCAGATGACACAGAAGCAGTTCGAATACACCTTCGGCGAACTTGAGAAGACCTTCGATGAGCTGAGGGACGACGCAAAGGAATATGCTGAGCATTTCCGCTCGAACCCCAGGATGCTGGAAGCCAAACTCAACGATATTAGGAACAGCCTTTCTGACGAGGTATCCAGACTCTTCAGGATCGATTACTACTACGACATAACTTCTGTGGATTTCTACAGAGGCGGCAAGGTGGATGAAGATGGCAGGAGAGATTTAAGAGACGACTTCATAAACGCCGTCAACGATATCTTTGAGGAACTGGAGAAGACCATCAAGGCCGTATTCATGTTCAAAGAGGAAAACACCTTTACCGTGACCCAGAGGATATACGACGTTAACAAGCTCACCAGGAGACTGGTAAGGCTCAGGACGGAACTGGAAAGAACTCCTCTGGAACAGGCAGAGATAGAAGCCAATAAGAAACCTGAATTCAAACAGGTAAACTGTGAGTGACATGGCAGAAGAGACTAAAAAATCAGCCGCCAAAGGCACTAAAAAACAATACGTAGGAGCGAACAGATTCATCTACTGGATCCTTGCGAATATTATTGGAAGACCGCTTCTCAAGTTCAGACTGAACACGAAGTATGACAGGTCCGGCTTTCAGGAACTGATCGACCATGGCGGACCGGCTCTGGTCGTGTGTCCCCATACTTCCAATCTGGATTTCATCTTCGCGGGGGTCGCGCTCTGGCCCAATATCCCGGCTTTTGTGGGGAGCCATCACTTCACCACGAATAAGATAACGAACTTCTTCATAAAGGTGAGCCACGCTATCACCAAGAAGATGTTCTGCGCAGACGTGAGCACCATCATAAGCATCATGAGGGCGAGGGATGCCGGAAAGATAATAGTGATCTATCCGGAGGGAAGGCTCACCTGTTCAGGTCATTCGGTGCAGGTCACCGATGGAACGGCGGAACTCGTCAAAAAACTCGGTATCGACGTGTACTGGATAACCCAGGACGGAGCATACAAGTCATGCCCCAAGTGGGGAGGCCTTAAGTTCAGGAAGGGCAAGGTCCTCGTTCACGGAGGAAAGCTCTTCGATAAGGACGAGATAAAAGATCTCACTCTTGATGAGATCAGAGCAGGCCTTGAAAAAGCCATAAGCCATGATGAGGACAAGCTTTTCACAGACGTGGCTTATAGATCCAAAGCACCTGCCAAAGGTCTCGACGGCATCCTATATAAGTGCCCCGTATGCGGATCTGAGTTCAGGACAATGTCCGAAGGGGACAGACTTTGGTGCAGCGACTGCGGAGCCGAGTGGAGGCTCGATGAGAAGTACGTGCTCACGGGACCTGTGTTCGACCATATAAACGCATGGTATGACTGGCAGGAGGAGCAGATAGATACTTCCGTACCCATGGAGAGCGAGGTAACCGTAATGAGTCCCGGACCCGACGGCTTCCTGGTGAAGGACGCGGGCCACGGCACCTTCAGGGTGAACAGGGACTCCATAGATTTTAACGGTACAGTCTTCGGCGAGCCCCTTGAGTTCAGCGAAAAGACTTCCGTAGTCAGTGCTTTTCCCGCAAGCGTGGGAGATCACGTTTCGATCTACTCGAAACGGGTATTATATTATATGTGCCCTGAGCCCGACAGAAGGGAAACCGTGAAGTGGGTGCAGTATCTTGACAGGGTAACCAAGGAGAGGACCGGAAAGGTCTGACCGTAAGCGGCTCTGTAAGCATCAAAAGTCAATAATTAAAAATCAAAATAGAGAAAGGGAAGGCCCGCAGTTTTGCGGGTCACGTGTATGAAATGAACAAACAGTCAAACGTAAAGAAACTTATCGGCGTAATCAGCGGCAAAGGCGGAGTAGGTAAGTCATCCGTTACTTCAATGCTGGCAGCAGCTTCAAAGAAGCAGGGTTACAAGGTAGCTATCCTTGACGCAGACCTCACCGGTCCTTCCATTCCTCAGGCTTTCGGTATCGATGACAAGGCCTATGGCACTGAAGAGGAGATCTGGCCTGTAGTATCCAAGGGCGGCATCAAGGTCATCAGCATCAACTCCGTTCTGGAAGACGTAACAGACCCTGTAATCTGGAGAGGACCTCTTCTCGCAGGAGTTATCGATCAGTTCTGGAACAACGTTATCTGGGAAGATATCGACATCATGTACGTTGATATGCCCCCCGGAACAGGTGACGTAGCTCTTACAGTTTTCCAGAGCCTTCCTCTGGACGGTATCGTCATCGTAACAAGCCCTCAGGAACTGGTTTCCATGATCGTTCAGAAGGCCGTCAAGATGGCTCAGATGATGAACATTCCCATCGTCGGTATCGTTGAGAACATGTCCGTATTCACATGCCCTGACTGCGGAAAGAAGCACCACATCTTCGGTGAATCACACGTTAAGGAGATCGCTTCCCAGTACGGCATCACTGAAGTGGCTGAACTTCCCATCGACATGGCAGTAGCAAAAGCTATGGACGAAGGTAATATCGAGTTCATTGACCGTCCCGAACTTGACTCACTCGTAGTGGAATGCCTCAATGCAGACAACCCGGACAAGCATGACGGATATCCCCAGACACCGGAAAACTGCAGCCATGACTGCTCAAGCTGCGGCGTTGAAGGCTGCGGTTCCAGACAGTAATTTTTTCTAATCAACATAATTAATTCACATAAACGGAACAAAACAGGCTTAAAGTATTTTTCGAAATAAGCTTTAAGGAGTATCAGATGTTTGGATATGTGCTTGTAAACAAGCCTGAACTGAAAATAAAGGAATTCGATCTTTACAGGAGCTACTACTGCGGGATCTGTCACTCTTTAAAAGAGAGCTACGGTTTCAGCGGAAGGATGACTCTGAACTACGACATGACGTTCCTTGCCATGCTGCTGTCCGACCTCTACGATAAGGAAGACTGTGATTTTGAGACGAGGTGCATAGCTCACCCGGCTCAGAAGCATCAGGAGAAAAGAAACGAATTCAGCGACTACTGCGCTGATATGTGCGTCTTCCTGAGCTACTATAAGAGTGAGGATGACAGGAAGGACGAAAAGTCATTCAAAGGCTGGCTTGCAGGAACTGCTCTTAAGGGAAAGGCCATGAAGGTCAGGGAGAAGTATCCTGAAAAGACCGCGAAGATCGAGAAACAGCTGGAAGCTCTTTCTGCCCTTGAAAAGGAAGGCAAGGCACCCATAGACAAGGCTGCCAAGACCTTCGGTGAGATCATGGGCGAGATCTTCGTATATCAGGACGATATCTGGAAGGATGACATGTACAAACTGGGATTCTATCTCGGGAAATTCATCTACCTTCTGGACGCATACGAGGACATCGAAAAAGATACTGAAAGCGGAAACTACAATCCCTTCAGCGAGATGTACGCGAAAGCAAAGGAAAAGGGTTCCTTTGAAGAATTCGACGATCAGGTGCTGAGCTTTCTCATGCTTATGATAGGGGAATGCACAGACGCCTTCGAAAGGCTTCCGCTCATTGAAAACGCTGAGATAATGAGAAACATACTTTATTCAGGAGTATGGGTGCGTTATACGAACTGCAAGGAAGAAAGGCTTAAGGAAAGGAACAAGGCTGAGAATGGATCCGTATAGAGTATTGGGAGTAAGCCCCGACGCAAGTGAAGACGAGATAAAAAAAGCATACAGGACGCTGAGCCGTAAGTATCATCCTGACGCTAACATAGGAAGCCCTCACCAGGCTGAATATGAGGAGAAGTTCAAGGATGTCCAGCAGGCATACAAGACCATAATGGATATCCGTTCAGGCAAGACCCAGGCTCAGTCCGGTTACGGCGGATACGGCTATGGCGGAGGCCAGGGCTTCGATCCTTTCGGTTTCGGAGGATTCGGAGGTCAGGCCTACCAGCAGGAAGTCTCACAGGAAGAACAGTATCTTCGTTCCGCTGCACAGTATATCCAGAGCGGATACTTCAGAGAGGGACTCAATGTCCTCGAACAGATCCCGAAGGATAAGAGGAGAGGGACCTGGTACTATTACAGCGCCTTTGCCAACTACAGGACGGGAAATAATGCGACTGCTCTGGAGCACGCAAAGATCGCCTGCGAGTTTGAACCTAACAATTTCCAGTTCCGTCAGCTCCTTTCAATAATAACAGGAGGAGAGACCCGCTATCAGCAGCGTTCAGGCCAGTATGGAGGCAATCCCACCATGCAAATGCCGAACTACTGCGCACGTACCGCCATGGCATTTCTTTGCATGAGCATGTGCTGCGGAGGAGGCTATGGCATGCCTCTGATCTGCTGCATATGATATAGAAAAACTATCAAGACCGCGATAAGCGGTCTTTTTGGTTTAATAATACGGATATTGTTTGGTTTTTCCTTTCAGATATGGTATAATAACTTGTTAGTTTTTGGAGGATCAAAATGAAGGGCACAGTACTTGACGGTTATACGGTAACTCTTAAAGATCTGGACTGGGGACCTGTAAAGGATCTCTGTGATCTTGAAGTGTATGACAGGACATCTCCTGACAAGGTGATCGAGAGAATAGGGGACAGCGAAGCCGTCTTTATAAACAAGATAAAGATGACCGACGAGATCTACGACGCCTGTCCTGGTCTTAAATTCGTAGGCGAACTGGCTACGGGCTATGATAATGCCAACGTAGCTTCCGCCAAGGCTCACGGTGTTGCTGTATGCAACGTTCCTGCCTATGCGACTGAGCCGGTTGCCCAGCATACCATGGCGCTGATCCTCGAGATCACGAATAACGTGGGTTACTATACCCGTGAGATACATGACGGCGCCTGGGTGAGATCTGAGGACTTCACTTTTATCGACAGACCTCTTATGAGGCTTAACGGCATGAGCCTCGGGATAGTCGGATACGGTGCTATCGGTCACAGGGTGGCTGAGCTTGCAAAAGCCTTCGGCATGAAGGTAAACGTTTATTCTCAGGATAAAGAGGCTGCCATGAAGTCAGATATAGTGACTCTTCATTGTCCGGCTGTTCCTGAAAACAAGGGATTCGTAAACAGGGAGTTCTTCAGGGATATGAAGGACGGAGCCATCCTAATAAATACAGCAAGAGGCGCTCTGGTAAATGAGAAGGATCTGAGGGAGGCGCTTGATTCCGGGAAACTGGCTGCAGCCGCAGTGGATGTGGTGAACGGAGAGCCTCAGTCCGAAGACAGTCCTCTCATCGGAGCAAAAAACCTTTATATTACACCGCACCTTGCATGGTCCGACAAAGAGGCAAGGATGCAGATAATAAATACAGCAGCTGATAACCTCAGGAGCTTCCTCGAAGGAGGAGACCTGAACAGGATAGTATAGGTGAAAACATGGATAAGACTATAGTTCTTTCAACACATAACAAGGGAAAACTCGCAGAATTCGAAGGACTGGCCAAAAGGCTCGGTTTTAGGATCATAACAAGGGACGAAGCCGGCATACCTCACGATTTCGACGTTGTGGAGGACGGCACCACCTTCGAAGAAAATTCATATAAAAAGGCTTATGAAGTAATGAAGATGTGCGGCCTTCCCACCATGGCGGATGATTCCGGTCTCATGGTGGACGCTCTTGACGGACAGCCGGGAGTCTATTCCTCAAGATTCGGAGGAGTGGAGGGGGACGCTGTGAGAAATTACACCAAGCTCCTCGACATGATGAAGGGCCTCAGGGGCGATGAGAGAAAGGCACACTTCACAACGGTGATCACCCTGATCTATCCCGACGGGAAGACCATAGTTTCCAAGGGAGAATGCCATGGGCATATTACAGAAGCGCCCGCAGGAGATCTCGGGTTCGGTTACGATCCCGTATTTATAGCAGATGGCTTTGACAAGACATTTGCTGAACTGGGACCTGAGATAAAGAACGGCGTGAGCCACAGAGCCAAAGCTTTAGAGGAACTTGAAAGAAAGTTATCTGAGTGCTGATAAATGGATTACAATTTTAATTTCAAGGAAAACTTCAAAAAATTAAAAGGGCTGATAAAGCTGGTTTACGACCATCTGGGAGATCCGTATTATCAGGGAGCGCCTTCCGCGATAGCTTATTTCCTCTTCCTGAGCATACTGCCCCTGGTCATTCTGGCATCTCAGGCTCTGGGCCTCTTTTCACTTTCCATTGACGCTATACTGAGGTGGGCGGAGATCAACGTATCGGGAAGCGGATTTGAGCTGATCCAGGGACTGCTTAAGCACAGGACAAGCGGCACCAACAACCTGCTCTTCCTCGTGATCGCCATGTGGGCGGCATCACGTGCGAATATATACCTGATCAGGCTCGCAAACTATACCTTCTTTGATGGAGAAATAGTGGGAAAAGGGTACGTAAGGGACAGGATAAGGTCACTCACGACCGTAATAATCGCCATAGTGTCTCTGACTCTTTCACTGGTAGCCCTGGTATATGCTCCGCTTCTTTTAAGAACTGTGTTCAAACAGTCTGACTTCATGGAGGCGGTCATAACAGTCTGGATGACCATGAGATGGTTCGTAGTCCTGGGAGTATATATACTGGTAATATCTCTCATATTCTACTTCCTGCCGTCCAAGAGGCTTCACTACGCGGATATACTCCCCGGAAGCCTGTTCACTTCGGTGGGGCTTATAGTCGTATCCATTGCATTCAACTTCTATGTAGGCTTGAGCACGGATTACGACCTTCTGTACGGATCTTTTGCGAATGCGGTAGCCATAATAATCTGGTTCTGGGCGATAGGCTGGGTACTCCTTATTGGGATAGTATTCAACAGGGTATGGTGGTCTGTTAGACCCAGAAACAAAAAACCAATTCCGCAGTACGTTATCGACAGGAGAAATCCTGTAGGATTTTTCTGATAAAAAAGACAAGGAATCCTTGAACAGCAGAGGATTTTGTGATAAAATATTTTGCTGAACAGATTCGAGATCTGTGAAGGAGTATTTAAATGAATCTCAATAAACATCCCGGTAAATTATTCATCATTTCAGGACCTTCCGGCGCAGGCAAGGGAACTATAGCCAAGCGCATACTGGAGGAGACGGAACTGGAGTTTTCGGTATCAATGACTACCAGAAGCCCCAGGGAAGGTGAGATAGACGGAGTCCACTATTATTTTGTGGATGAAGAGGCTTTTGTGAAGAACATCGAAGCCGGCGGATTCCTCGAGCACGCTCAGGTCTACGGAAACAGGTACGGCACCCCCAAGGGACCCATACTTGAAAGACTTGAGAAGGGCATAGACGTACTTCTCGATATCGAGATGCAGGGAGCTCTTCAGATAAAGGAGAACTATCCCGACGGAGTCTTCATCTTCATCCTTCCGCCTTCTATGTCAGAGCTGAGAAAGAGGCTCACCGGAAGGGGAACAGAAACGGCTGAAGCTATCGAGCTTAGACTCTCTAAGACTCTTTCAGAGATCGAATACGTTGACAAATATGACTATCTTGTAGTTAACGGAGAGCTGGATGAGGCAGTCAACAGAGTCAAGGCAATCATCATAGCAGAGCACTCCAAGGTCACCATGACCCCCGAAGAATTAGTCAGAGAATATACAGAAGGAGAGGAAGAATAATGTTATATCCATCCATTAACGAGATAAGAAAGAAAGCAGATTCCAGATACACTCTCTGCATCCTCGCAGCTAAGAGAGCAAGAGACATCATCGATCATAAGCCGATCCTTTCGGACTGCGATATCGACAAACCCGTTTCCATCGCAGCTCACGAGATCGCAGAGGATCTGATCACTTATAAGAGAGAAGAAAACTAAGTCTTTACAAATCAGGCCGTTATTGATATAATGGCCTGGTGAATTTAATATACAGGCAGTGAAGGAACCAGTAGCTTAGGCCTAAGACCCTTACAGAGAGCCGCTCCGCGATATTTCGCAGGCTGAGAGAGCGGCGGTGAATCTTAAGTGAATATCACTCCGGAGCCTGACATTCTAATGAGAGGCGGCCTTGATAGAGGCTCGCAAGTAGGGTGGTACCGCGGTTAAAGATCGTCCCTAAGTCTAGGGGCGTTTTTATTGTTGTAAAAATCTACCCCTGAGGTAATAAGATAACACACCAAAGGAAAGCAGAAAGGAAAAAATCTATGTTCAGAAATCTGAATGATGCACCCGTAAAGGACGTGCAGAATGAACAGGTAGCCAAGTGGAAGAAGATCGACCTTCTCCATAAGTGCGAAAACGCAAGAGAGGGAGATCCTCAGTTCGTTTTCTATGAGGGACCTCCGACAGCCAACGGCAAGCCGGGCATCCATCACATGATGGCCAGGACCCTCAAGGACTCCGTAAACCGTTACAAGACCATGCAGGGCTTTCAGGTAAAGCGTAAAGGCGGCTGGGATACTCACGGACTTCCCGTAGAGATCGAAGTCGAAAAGCAGCTGGGATTCAACGGCAAGCAGGATATCGAGGAATACGGCATCAGGGAATTCAACGAGAAGTGCCGTCAGTCCGTATTCAACTATCTCGAGCAGTGGACTGAGATGTCAGACCGCATGGCTTACATGGCTGACATGGACAATCCCTATATCACTCTCGACAACAACTACATCGAGACCGGCTGGTGGATCATGAAGCAGGCCTTCAACAAGGGCCTCGTTTACGAAGGATACAAGATCCTGCCTTACTGCCCCAGATGCGGGACAGGTCTCGCTTCCCACGAGGTAGCTCAGGGATACAAGATGGTAAAGGTAAATACTCTTACCTGCAAGTTCAAGAAGGTCGGTACCGAAAACGAGTACTTCCTTGCATGGACGACAACTCCCTGGACCCTCATTTCCAATACAGTACTTACAGTAGGCCCTGATATCGACTACGTGAAGGTACTGATGAAGTCCGGATCCAACGAAGGAAACATCTTCTATCTCGCTAAGAACCTCGCATCCAAGGTGCTTGGAAAAGAGGAGTTTGAAGTCCTTGAAGAACTCAAGGGTAAGGACATGGAGTACTGGGAATACGAACAGCTCATGCCTTTCGTAGAGTGCCCCGCAAACAAGAAAGCATTCTTCGTTACCTGCATGGATTACGTTTCCATCGAGGATGGTACCGGTATCGTTCATACCGCTCCTGCTTTCGGTGAAGACGACTATCAGTGCGGCGTCAAATACGATCTTCCCGTCTTCCAGCCTGTAGACGAAAGAGGAGAGTTCACGACTACTCCCTGGGCAGGCCATTTCGTAATGGAAGAGGGACTTGACATCGAGATCATCAAGTGGCTCGGCGACAAGATCTATAAGAAAGAGAAATTAGAACATAACTATCCTCACTGCTGGAGATGCGATACTCCGCTCGTTTACTACGCAAAGAAATCCTGGTACATCGGAATGTCCAAGATGAAGGACCTCCTTGTGGAGAACAATGCCACAGTAAACTGGTACCCTTCATACGTAGGCGAGAAGCGTTTCGGAAACTGGCTTGAAGAGGTCAAGGACTGGGCTATCTCCAGATCCAGATACTGGGGAAC
>CACZGZ010000012.1 GCA_902780845.1 uncultured Eubacteriales bacterium | reverse complement strand
TATAATCCGGTTTTTTCTTTTTATTGTAGCGTACAATTTCGTTGAATCCCGTTTTCCCAAACTCATGATCGCAATCATTGCAATGCCAGTTTTTACTGTCCTTTGGTTATTCATTGTATCAATACTTTTGATCTAAAAAGATCATTCGTTTTCCTTAATTTCTTCGGCGTCTGCTGCTACTTCTTCAGCTGCGGGCTCCACCGCTTCGGTGATCTCTTCAGCTGCCGCTTCCATCACTTCAGTGACCTCTTCTGCATCAGCCTCAGGCTCCGCTGAAGATATCTCTCCTTCATCATATACCTGTACAGGAACATCAGGTGCTCCCTGAGCTGTATTCTCAGCTGAAACTGACAGATCATCCACCTTATCTTCAAGTGCATCCGGGATTATGTCGTCTATCTTATCAGCTGCCTTTTCCTGAAGATCGGCGATCTTATCAGTTACATCCGATACCGTATCTGACATATCATCATAGGTGTCAGATACCTTATCCATAAAACCGTCTGCTGCAGTGGCTGCAGTCTTTACAGCGTCTTCTGTGCTGCCTGTCTTAGCGTTCTCGGTCTCTTCGTGGATCTCGTAGTTTGCATTCACCATATTTCCGGGGTCAACTCCGTTATCGCGCACGTGCTGATCCGGAACCATTACGATGAGATTCTTTGTAAGGAGCTCATAGAATACGGTTTCAGAAGTCTTGACATAAACCGAAAGGAATACGCCGGGCACAAGGCCTATCAGGCTGCCGAAAAGTGATGAAGCTGAAGTTCCAAAAGGTGCTAAGATGAGTTCCTGAGCTAAGCTTGCAAGAATAGCCCAGCCGATGAACGAAAGAAGCAGAACAAAGTATTTGCCGCAGTTTCCTCTCATTCTGGCCTTGGATTCGTTTATGCACTGTGAAACAGTATATTCGGGATGATCCGCCAGGATATAGAATGCCATACTGTATCTGATAGCCGCGATTATTCCCGGAATAACGAACAGCAGCGACCACAGGAAGATGAAAACAGTGGTCACGATCTGAAGAAGTATGGTCTTGCCGAGCATGCTGAAACCTTCAAAAAGTAGCTTGTTATCGGTCCTCTTCGTTCTGAAGAAGGTAAGCATAAACAGCGCAAGGCCGTACATAAAGGCTCCAATCAGAAGTACTTCATAAAGGAAACCGACAAATGACGTATTATATGATATGCTCTGTCCATATATGTCTATGGTCTCATATCTGGGAAAGACAAAACTGAGAATGCTGCTTACATATCCTGTAAGGAGCGTATAGATAGCTATACCCAGAAACATATCTTTCCAATGGTTTTTAAGAGCATCCCTTGCTATTTTTCTAATTAAGGATGAAGGTTCTGTTACGATGTGTGTGTTCATTTTATATCCCTTTCGTTTTAACAGTGATAACACCTTGGTTCAAGGCTGTTATCCCAATAATAATCCATTTGACATTATACTCTAAAAGGGTTATAATTGCAAGCGTGCTAGGGGAGCTGCTGCTGAGATCTAAACCCTCATGACCTGATCCGGATAATACCGGCGTAGGCAAGCAACTTTTTTATGTATGGCAATGAAGCCTTACAGATGTCTCCCCTCCATCTCAATGACAGGAGGATTTTTTTATGAACAGAAACAAAACAACCAAGTATCTTGTCCTTTGCGCAGTGCTTATCGCGCTTTCCATCGGACTCAACCAGATCAAACTTCTTCACCTTCCTTACGGTGGATCCATTACCCTTTTAAGCATGCTGGCCGCCACCTTGGCAGGTTACTTCTGCGGACCTAAATGGGGACTTGCGTCCGGTCTTGCACTTGGACTGCTCAACCTGATAATCGGCGGATACGTCATCCACCCTGTTCAGCTTGCACTCGACTATATCCTCGCATTCACGGCTCTCGGACTTTCAGGCTTCTTTACAAACAAAGGCTCTGGCCTCTATGTAGGTTATATCGTGTCCGTAGTTGCAAGGTTCATCTGCAGTTTCCTTTCAGGCTGGATCTTCTTCGGAGGCTATGCACCTGAAGGAATGAACCCCGCCTTATATTCATTCGCATATAACGGCATTTCCATCGGAGCTGAAGGAGTCATCACGCTTATAATCCTGGCTATCCCTGTAGTTCACGATACCATCTACAGACTCAAGGATCAGTTCGCAGACAACCACGTAAAATAATCACACGCAATCAAATGGCCCGCATTAAGCGGGCCTTATTTTTATTTCATTGATATTTACAGTTCTTCAGGATCTCCCTCTTCCAGAGGAAGCATACCTACGTCAATATGGATGTCTTCGAGAGCCTTAGCAGTCACATAAACAGCTTTTGACCTGACATAGATCAGTCCGTCTTCATCAATGATCTCACCTGTTATATGACGTACCCTTCCTTCCTCCTCTTCGACTTTGGCCAGTGCCAGCATATCTTTTCCAACCGGAACCGGCACCAGATATTCATAAGTAGCCGTGCCTGTAAACACATAACAGTAAGAATCCCTGTTGAAGTATTCAAACACATGGTTAGCATATCCCATGGTCTCATCCAGAATAGCAGCTGTAACACCTCCGTGTGCCAGCATCTTATGACCTTCATGAAATCTGGTGAGTTTAAATGGTGCTGCGCATTCACCGCTTTCAAGAGCAAAAAACCTTACTCCGACCCCTTCTTTATTCATGGTTCCGGAAACAAAGCCATATGACATCATGCGATACTTAGCAGCCACCTTGCTTTTATTTCTATCTGTATATATTTTCTTTGGCATATTATCTTACACAAGCTCCGATATTCTCTTAAGTATTACGGTACCGTCGTTCTTATGGATGGAGTTTTCAGGGATAACTCCTCTGACACAGCTTGTAGGATAGATGTTTGAGTGACGTCCGATCATGGTACCGGGATTGAGTACTGAGTTGCAGCCTACTTCTACGTAGTCTCCCAGCATAGCACCGACTTTTTTGATACCGGTCGCGATCTGATCCTCGCCGTCCTTTACGACTACGAGTGTCTTGTCGGACTTGACGTTTGAAGTGATGGAACCTGCTCCCATGTGGCTGCAATAACCGAGGATGGAATCTCCTACGTAGTTATAGTGCGGAGTCTGAACGTGATCAAAAAGAATAACGTTCTTGAGTTCCACGGAGTTTCCTACCACACAGTCAGCTCCTACCAGAGCAGAGCTTCTGATGAAAGCGCCGTGACGCACTTCGGTATTGGGTCCGATGATGCAGGGAGCGCCTAAATAAGCTGAAGGAAATACCTTGGCAGTCTTGTGTACCCATACGTTTTCGGATACTTCCTCATAGTCCTCACCAAGTGTCGGTCCGAGTTCAAGGATCATATCCTTTATACCCTTCAGAGCCTCCCAGGGATAGGTGAACTGGCTGAGATAATCCTTTGCCAGAGTATGATCAAGATCATATAATTCTTTGATAGTATACATAATTGAACTTCCTTATCATTTAGATTTTTTAATGAAAAACGGCGATGTATACCATCGCCGTTTGGTATTACAGTCTTTCCTTCTTCTCGATGTCGAGGAAGTACTTGTAGGTGTCTACAGTGAGCTCTCCGCAAGCTTCTTCATCACAGGCGATGATAGCAGCATTGTGCATCTGAAGAGCGCTGCAGGTCCACTTCTGGGATACTCCGCCTTCAACTACAGCAGCCATAGCTCTTGCCTTGTTGTGTCCTGAGATGAGAACGAGAACTTCCTTGGAATCGGTTACTGTTCCGATACCTACGGAAAGAGCCTGTGCAGGAACTGCTTCGGGATCGTTTCCGAAGAATCTGGAGTTTACGATCCTGGTATCAGTTGTAAGATCTCTTACGCCTGTTCTGGAGCAAAGTGAAGTATAGGGCTCGTTGAAAGCAAGGTGTCCGTCAACACCGATTCCACCCATGAAAAGGTCGATTCCGCCATAGGAAGCGATCTTTTCTTCATATCTTGCGCACTCGCCTTCCGGATCATCTGTCATTCCGTTAAGGATGTTGATGTTCTCGGGTTTCATGTCTACAAGGTGATCGAAGAAATTGTCATGCATGAAATACCAGTAGCTCTGATCATGCTCATGAGGAAGTCCAAGATACTCATCCATGTTGAAAGTAACAACGTTTGCGAAGGATAATTCTCCTGCCTTGTTCTTAGCGATAAGCTCCTTGTAAACTCCGATGGGAGATGAGCCTGTAGGGAGACCGAGCACGAAAGGTCTGTCTTCCTTGTGAGCGTTTATCTTAGCAGCGATGTAGTCAGCTGCCCATTTGCACATTTTGTCATAATTGTCCTGAATAACTACTCTCATTTTTTGTCCTCCTAGTAAGTAAATATATTAAGCCAGATGGCCTTTTTTCGTGATAACGTCGATGACCTGGTCAACGTACTTCTCGCAGATCTCCTCAGTTCCAGCTTCTACCATGACTCTGATAACGGGTTCTGTTCCTGATTCACGTACGAGGATACGTCCGGTATCTCCCAGTTCCTTTCCGACCTGCTCAACTGCAGCCTGTACGTCGGGATCGTTCTGAGCGTCCGGTTTTGATTTGACGCGGACGTTCTTTAATACCTGGGGATAGAATACGACGGGTTCTGCGAGCTTGCTCATGGGTTTCTCCTTGGCAAGCATTACTTCCATCAT
The DNA here is from genome assembly GCA_902780845.1 of uncultured Eubacteriales bacterium. Taxonomy (GTDB): domain Bacteria; phylum Bacillota; class Clostridia; order Peptostreptococcales; family Anaerovoracaceae; genus RUG754. The sequence continues at coordinate 27,605 of CACZGZ010000012.1, read as the reverse complement.
CTTGATTGATGTAAGGATACCGTCACCTGTAGTCGCATACTTGGTGAAAATGATATGACCTGACTGCTCTCCGCCGATGCGGTTTCCGGTCTGTACCATGTTCTCGTATACGTACTTGTCTCCTACCTTTGTCTTGTCATATTCGATTCCTACCTTGTCGAGAGCCTTGTAGAGACCGAAGTTGGACATGACTGTGGTAACGACCTTATTGTTGACGAGTTTGCCTCTTTCCTTCATATAGAGGCCGTAGATATAGATAATGTGGTCGCCTGTGACAACGTTACCCTTCTCATCTACGCAAAGGCATCTGTCAGCATCACCGTCAAATGCAAAGCCCACGTCGAGTTTGTTCTCAACTACGAACTTCTGAAGATGTTCGATATGAGTTGAACCGCAGTCGGTATTGATATTATATCCGTCGGGTTCGTTATTGATTACATATGTCTTGGCTCCGAGGGCGTCGAATACGCTCTTGGCGATCTGCCATGATGCTCCGTTCGCGCAGTCAAGGCCGACCTTGACTCCCTTGTAGCTGTATTTGGAAAGTCCGATGAGATAACCGATATAACGGTTTCTTCCGGATGAATAATCGATGGTTCTGCCGATCTCCTCACGTTCTGCCATGGGAACCTCAGTCTTGCCGTCGATATAATCCTCGATCCTTAAAAGAGTTTCCTCATCCATCTTCTCGCCGTTGGAATTTACGATCTTGATGCCGTTATCATAGTAAGGATTGTGAGATGCGGAGATCATGATACCGCAGTCGAAGTCGTCTACTCTTGAAATGTAAGATACTGAAGGAGTAGTCGTAACGTGCATCATGTATGCATCTGCTCCTGAAGCTACCAGACCGGTGCAGAGTGCGTATTCAAACATGTAGCTTGAACGTCTGGTATCCTTGCCGATAACTACCTTTGCCTTCTTGCCGAGACGCTTTCCGTAATACCATCCGATATAGCGTCCGATCTTGATGGCGTGTTCAAAATTAAGATCTTTATTAGCTTCACCTCTGAAGCCGTCTGTACCAAAATATTTGCCCATATTATTACCTCAAATAAAAAGTGTATAATAATTGTGTCAATTTTTAAAAACAACACAGTATTATACACTATCTTGTGTCGGGTGTCAATTTTTTGATGTAATTTTACATGAGGCATGAAAAGATCATATATGCTGTCTTCATCTCATCGTGCACTATGGTACTGTTCTCTATCCTTATGACATCGTCCTCTATTATCCTTGCTCCCTGTTTTTTGATCTCGTCCCTGTCGATCTCCACCTTGAACTTGTTTTCCCTTGTCCTGTAGCGTTCTGATATCTCCTCTGACACACCGCCGGAATTCGCAAGAACGATATCAACTTTTCTCTTTCCCAGGTACCTGTTCAATACTTTTATATGATCGCTTACGCTGTAGCCGTCGGTCTCTCCCGGCTGCGTTACCAGATTCGAAACGTACAGGATCGGAGCTTTTGAAACAGACAGGGCTTCCCTTACTGTAGGTGACAGCAGATGCGGAATGATACTGGTATAAAGACTTCCGGGGCTCAGTATTATCATATCAGCTCCCAGGACCTTATCCACGACCTCGGAATTGACCTTTATGGGATGGTCATAGGTTATGTAATCTATGTCCTTCATATTATGCCCGATGGCGACTTCTCCCATGAAGTCTCCGTTCTTTCCGTGGCCTACCAGTTCAACCTTCTCCTCCGTAAGCGGAAGCACAGTGCCTCTGACTCTCAGAAGACCGCCCATATACTTCGCAGCTTCTGTGAGATTGCCTTTAAGATCTATCAGGGCAGCCAGAAGGATATTCCTCACAGGATGATTCTGAAGAGTTCCTGACTTATGGAATCTGTAGCCGAGAAGATCTATAAAATCCTTATCGACATTTGCCATGGAAAGCAGTACCTTTCCCAGATCTCCTACTGCGGGTATATCCAGTTCCTCTTTCAGAACACCTGTGCTGGAACCGTCGTCACTTACTGCAATGACCGCAGTAACATCCAGCGGGAAAAGCTTGAGTCCGGAAAGGATCGATGAGATTCCTGTGCCTCCTCCGAAGATCACTATCTTTTTCATCGTTGATTCATGCCCCGTGACCAGAGATCTTCCCATGGATACCTGGTCACGTTCATCTGAAGCGTCTCCGGTAAGATCCTCCACCGAACATTCAAGATAATCCGCTATCTTGGTCAGAACTATATTGGACAGTTTTTCTTCCTTTGATATCTTGGCTATGGTCCTCGATGATATACCCAGTTCCTTAGTAAGGTCTGATTTATTTATCCCGCGTTCAGCCAGTATTTTTTCAAGTCCGGAGTATTTCATTTTTTACCTCTAAAAACAAAATCTTTACTTTAATTATAATCACATTTATAAAAAAGTAAAGATTTGTTTATAATTTAATTAATTTGTAAAGAATCAGCTTATCTGATAACTCTTCCGTTTCCGCCGCTCTTTAAAAGATTCTTAACGTCGGTAACCGTGGTACGGTTGTAGTCACCTTCCATGGTGTGCTTAAGACAGCTTGCAGCTACTGCGAAGTCGATAGCGTCCTGGCATTCCATCTTCTGAGTGAGCGAATAGATGAGTCCGCCTGCGAAGCTGTCGCCGCCGCCTACTCTGTCGATTATCTGGATATCATACTCGTTGGAGAAGTATTCCTTACCGGCTTCTCCGTCATAAAGCATGGCGCTCCAGCCGTTTCTGCTGGCTGAATAGCTCTTTCTAAGGGTTGTAGCTATATACTTGCAGCCGTAGAGTTCGTGGATCTGCTGAGCTGTCCAGACGTATCCTGCCCTGTTGAGTTCAGCGCTCTCTACATTGGTTCCCTCGTATTTCAGTCCAAGGACCTTCTCGGAATCCTCTTCGTTGGCGATAAGAACATCCACATACTTCATAAGAGGTCTCATCACAGACTGGGCCTTTTCAGGTGTCCAGAGCTTTCCTCTGTAGTTGAGATCGCAGGAGATCGTGAGGCCCTTGGCCTTGGCAGCCTTGCAGGCATCCTCACAGATGAGTCCGAGTTCATCGGAAAGAGCCGGATTGATACCGGTCCAATGGAACCAGTCAGCTCCCTCGAAGATCTTATCCCAGTCGAAGTCTTCTCTCTTTGCCTGGGAGATAGCGGAATATGCTCTGTCATAGATAACCTTTGAAGGACGCTGTGAAGCTCCCTTTTCAAGGTAATAAAGACCGAGCCTGTCTCCTCCGTATACTACGTTTTTGGTATCAACTCCGAAATATCTCATGGAATTGATGGATGCGTGACCTACGTCTGAATCAGGTACCTTTGTTACGTAAGCCGAGTCAAGTCCGAATATAGCAAGTGATACCGCTACGTTGGCTTCTCCTCCGCAGAATGTAGCTTCAAGGCTTTCTTTCTGGAAAAGCTTGGTATATCCCGGCGAAGCAAGACGAAGAAGTATCTCTCCAAATGTTACTACTCTCATATTATTGTCCTTTCATAATGATAAAATTTACTCATGTAATATAACACATCCAAACTGTGAATTCAATGTCAATTGACATAAAGCATTAAAAAAGGCTCCCTTTAAGGGAGCCTTGATATGCCTGATTACATTGACAGAAGTCCGCCGATCTGTACGAATACAGGAGCGAATACTACAGCAACGATAGTCATAAGCTTGATAAGGATGTTGATTGAAGGACCGGATGTATCCTTGAAGGGGTCGCCTACGGTGTCGCCGATAACAGCAGCAGCGTGTGTTTCTGAACCCTTTCCGCCGAAGTGTCCTTCTTCAACGTACTTCTTAGCGTTGTCCCAAGCTCCGCCTGCGTTTGCCATCATGATTGCAAGGAGTACGCCGGCTGCGATAGCTCCTGCGAGCATTCCGCCGAGAGCCTCAGCTCCGAGGAGGATACCGACTGCAAGAGGTGCTACGATAGCGAGAACTGCAGGAAGGATCATCTCGTGAAGAGCTGCCTTGGTGGAGATGTCTACGCATCTTGCATAATCAGGCTTGGATGTTCCGGCCATGATGCCTGCATCTGATCTGAACTGACGTCTTACTTCTTCGATCATCTGGTTTGCAGCCTTACCTACAGAGTTCATAGTCATAGCTGAGAACAGGAAAGGAAGCATTGCCCCGATAAAGAGACCGATAACTGCGATAGGATCAAGGAGATCGATAGCAGAGATCTGTGATACAGCGGAGTATGATACGAGAAGTGCGAGAGCTGTAAGAGCAGCGGATCCGATAGCGAATCCCTTACCGATGGCTGCAGTTGTGTTTCCAACAGCGTCGAGTTTGTCAGTGATCTCACGTACTTCCTCAGGAAGTTCGGACATCTCTGCGATTCCGCCGGCATTGTCGGATACGGGACCATAAGCGTCAACAGCTACGGTCATACCTGTGGTTGAAAGCATACCTACAGCTGCAAGAGCGATTCCGTATACACCTGCGAATCTGTAAGCTACGAATACAGCTACAGAGATCAGAAGGATGGGCCATAAAGTTGAAAGCATACCTACGCCGAGTCCGGAGATGATTGTTGTAGCAGCTCCGGTCTGTGACTGCTCTGCGATCTTCTTTACATGCTTGTAATCTCCTGATGTATATACTTCTGTGATCTTACCGATAGCGATACCGCAAACGAGACCTGCGATGATAGCCCATGCATAGCTGTAGCTTCCGAGCATCCTGTTGGATAAGAAGATAACAGCTGCGATCACGATGATACCGCTGATATATGTTCCGAGGTTAAGTGCTGCTGCCGGGTTTCCGCCTTCCTTACCTCTTACGAGCATGATACCGATGATGGAAGCAAGGATACCTACTGCTGAGATGATAAGCGGGAAAAGTGCTGCGGTAGCTTCACTGAAAGCTGCGGATGCAGGTGCAGTTGTTACTGCTACTGATGCAAGTGTTATAGCTGAGATAATGGAACCGACGTATGATTCGAAAAGGTCTGAACCCATACCTGCAACGTCACCTACGTTATCTCCTACATTATCAGCGATAACTGCGGGGTTACGGGGATCGTCTTCAGGGATACCTGCTTCAACCTTACCTACAAGGTCAGCTCCTACGTCTGCAGCCTTGGTATAGATACCGCCGCCTACACGTCCGAAGAGAGCCATTGAAGAAGCACCGAGTCCGAAACCTGTTACACATTCAGTAACTGTAGCAAGGTCAAGGAAGTACATGATAAGTCCAAGTCCCAGAAGTCCGAGACCGGATACGCAAAGACCCATAACAGAACCTGATCTGAAAGCGATCTTGAGAGCTTTGTTCATGCCGAAGTCCTTAGCTGCTGCTGCGGTTCTGACATTTCCTAATGTTGCAACGTTCATTCCGAAAAATCCGGCAAGTACTGAAAGAAGAGCTCCGCATACGTAGAGAACTGCTGTCTTGGGGCTGATCGCGAAAGCGATGAGTACCGCAAGACAAACGATTACCACGATCATGGTCTTGTATTCTCTCTTAAGGAAAGCAAATGCTCCTTCTCTGATATAACCGGAGATCTCAGCCATTCTTTCTGTGCCAGTGCTGGCCTTTCTGATCCAAGCGGCAAGGCAAAAAGCCACTAAAAGACCAACAGCTGCTGCGATTACAGCAAATAACTGCATCATAATAGTATAACCTCCTGTTTTTTATTCAAATAAAGTAACGGTGACAAGTGAAATAACGATGAAAAGAATGGCGCAGACAGTAGTCACCTTTTCAAGCACTGCTTCATAACCCTTACTTTTTTTCTTACCTAAAAGCTGTTCTGCTCCGCCTGCGATGGAACCTGAAAGTCCTGCGGAATTTCCGGACTGAAGAAGTACGCTGGCAATGAGCACAAGGCTGCAAATTGCAAGTAAGATCATCATAAAAATCTTCATATTAAACCTCCTAATGTGTTAACTTCAAAAGTATAGCACATGAGTTTTTATAAATCAAGACAGTTTTCTTAAAATTTAATTATAATCCGTCAGCTTCTATAAAATCAGAGCGCATCAGGGTCTGAAGATCCTTTGGTTTAAGCTCTGAACCCTTGGATTCAAGCATATCAGACAGTCTGATAGCCTGAGATTCTATAGCTTCATCGAGCATCTTACGCGCGGATCTCGCATTGGCGAAGTTCCCCTTCTCGATCAGTTTTCTGAAGAGATCCCTTATGAGGTCTTCCGCATCGCTTCTTATATAGAAGTACTTTTTCTCAGCCATGGTGACAAGTATGTCGAGAAGCTCATCCGATGAATAATCATCTATCTTTATCTTGTGATCGAACCTGGAAGAAAGACCGGGATTGGCGTTCTTTATCATATCATCCATACGATCCTCATATCCGGCAAGAATGCAGCAGTACTCACCTCTGTGGTCTTCCATGTCCTTGAGCAGCGTGTCGATAGCTTCGGTGCCGAAGTCTTTGTCATCATCTTTACGATAGAGCGAATAGGCTTCATCTATAAAGAGCGTGCCTCCCCTTGCGGATTGAATGACTTCTTCTGTCTTTATGGCAGTCTGACCGATATACTGTCCCACCATCTTTCCGCGGTCCACTTCCACGAAGGTGTCCCCTGAAAGAAGTCCGAGATCATGGAGCATATCGCCTATGATCCTGGCTACAGTGGTCTTACCTGTGCCGGGGTTTCCGGATATAATGAAGTAGTATCCCTGTTTTCCGGAATCAAGCCCTAGCTGTTTAGCTCTGATAGCGTCTATCCTGAAGCGCTTGTACATCCTTTCAAGCTGATCTTTGACAGATTCCATACCGATGATTCCATCAAAATACGGCTTAAGATCTCCCGAATAGTCATCATTTCCCCTGTATTTCACATGTAGGTAATCGTTATCGTCTGCTGACGGACTGAATAGTCCTTTAGTATTGACGGCTTTCTTTTCTTCCGCTATTTTTTTATCAGTTTTGGTGTTTGTTTCCTTCCTGGAGACAGATTTTTCGCTCTTATCCAACTTAACTTCGCGTATCCCGTTATATACTATGACTTCACGTCTTCCGTCCGGATATGATACATGGAACTTACCATCTTTCATATTGTTCTTGAAGTTCCCGCTGTACATGACGCCTTCAGGCGATCTCAGATACCCGCTTCCGTTTCTTACGTACCAATTATTCTCATACGTGGTAAAGCCGGAATAAGTCCAACCCCTCAGACTCTCATCGAAATATCCCGGGCCGTATTTTATGAGCACGGGGCCAACTGCAGCATAGTCCTTAGCCTCGGTTATCTCAACGGTAGTCCCATCCGAAGTAAAACGTGACTTCAGCTGCCCGTCTATGATATCATTGTGGTAGTCAGCTTCATGAACTGAAAATACGGAACCATCCTTATTATAGAACGTGGTGGTACCGCGGCCTTCCCTTTTGTTCATCTTCCAGTATCCTGTGTACCTGGAATTGTTTGAAGGAAAGTAGGCATTGCCGTATCCGTCCCAGCAGTCGTCGGTGAAGTGTCCCTCATAAGTCCTGCCGTCCGCATACTCCATAAGGCCGTTTCCGGTTATTTTGTTGTCCTTAAGATCTCCTGTGTAGTGGTCACCGTTATCAAAAGTGAGATCCACCCTTCCGTCGTTAAGGTATTTTATTTTAGCATTCATGGTAATACTTAAAAGTCGATTATATTCATAAACTTATCAGGGTCAAGGGATGCTCCTCCTACAAGTGCTCCGTCTATCTCAGGCATATCCATGATGTCAGAGATATTTTCAGGTTTAACGGAACCGCCGTACTGTATGATCATCTCATCCGCAGTATCCTCATCATACATACCGATAAGAGTCTCTCTGATGAAACTGCACATATCCCCTGCCTGTTCAGGAGTGGCTACTCTTCCTGTACCGATAGCCCAGATCGGTTCGTAAGCGATAACGCATTTTTTGGCGTCTTCAGAAGAAATACCTGCGAAAGCTCCCTTAAGCTGGTTCTTTACGTGATCGTTCTGAGTTCCCGCTACCCTGATCTCCTCTGCTTCACCTACGCAGATTATGGGGCGAAGACCTCCTTCGAGAAGTGCCTTTGCTTTTTTATTTACGGTCTCATCCGTTTCTCCGAAATACTGTCTTCTCTCGCTGTGACCTACGATACAGAACTCACAGCCTGAAGCCTTGAGCATATCTACGGATACTTCACCGGTGAAAGCTCCTTCTTTCTCGAAATACACGTTCTGAGCTCCGACCTTGATATCGGTGCCTTTAAAAGCCTCTGATACAGCAAAAATATCTACTGCAGGCGCGCAAATGAGAGCCTGAACGTCAGTATCCTTATATAATTCCTTGAATCTTTCGCAAAAAAACTTCGCCTCATCGGGCGTCTTGTACATTTTCCAGTTTCCTGCTATAAGTGGGATCCTCATTTTAAAAACTCCTTTGTTTATATAATATGCAGGCGCCGGAAGAACCGGCGCCGGGATTTCAATATCAGTCACAGAACTGCTTGAGATACTTAAGAGTTCTGATGAGCTGGCATGTATAGCTCATTTCGTTGTCATACCATGCAACTACTCTGACTTCGAAAATATGTGTGCCGCACTGCTGAGCAAGAGTCTGTGTGGCGTCGAACAATGAACCGTAAGTCATACCGATGATATCGGATGAAACCAGTTCCTCTTCTGTATATCCGAAGGATTCGTCTGCAACAGCCTTCATAGCAGCGTTGATGCCTTCAACAGAGACGGAATCTGTCATATCCTTGAGCGTTGCATCGAGGATGGTGATCGATCCTGAAGGTACGGGAACTCTCTGAGCTGAACCGATGAGTTTGCCGTCCAGTTCGGGAATAACGAGGCCGATAGCCTTGGCAGCTCCGGTGGAGTTCGGAACGATGTTGATAGCGCCGGCTCTTGCACGTCTTAAATCTCCCTTTCTGTGAGGACCGTCAAGAATCATCTGATCTCCTGTATATGCATGGATAGTCGTCATGAAACCTGTACGGAGTTCTCTGTAATTGTTAAGAGCCTTTGCCATGGGAGCAAGGCAGTTCGTAGTGCAGGATGCGCCTGATACGATGTTGTCTTCCTTGGTCAGAGTCTCATGGTTTACGCCGTAAACGATGGTCTTCAGATCGTTTCCTGCAGGAGCGGAGATGAGTACCTTCTTGGCACCTGCGTCGATGTGAGCCTGTGATTTGGCCTTTGAAGTGTAGAAGCCTGTGCACTCAAGAACCACGTCGATATCCAGCTCCTTCCAGGGAAGGTTCTTTGCGTCCGCTTCTTTATATACAGGGATAGTAGTTCCGTCAACCGTGATCGACTTGTCATCCCATTCCACCTTATGGCCCTTGTATCCGCCCTGTACTGAATCATACTTCAGAAGATGAGCGAGCATCGCGGGCTCAGTAAGATCATTTATAGCTGCCACTTCGATATCAGGATCGTCGAAAACCTGTCTGAAAGCAAGTCTTCCTATTCTTCCAAATCCATTGATTGCAACTGTGATCATTTTTATGTCCTCCTTATTTGTCTTCTATCACTGCAATTCCGGGAAGCACTTTACCCTCAAGGAATTCAAGGGAAGCTCCTCCTCCGGTACTTATATGTGTCATCTTGTCCGCATATCCGAACTGTTCAACGGCAGCTGCTGAATCTCCGCCTCCGATAACGGTCACAGCGTCGAGTTCCGAAAGGATCTCTGCTATGGCCTTCGTTCCTTCAGCGAACTTAGGCATTTCGAACACTCCCATAGGTCCGTTCCAGACAACTGTCTTGGCTGTTTCAAGAACAGCTTTGTACGCCTTGACCGTTTCAGGTCCTATATCAAGTCCCATCATGTCTTCGGGGATCTCATCTACGAAATATACTGAAGCTTCAGCATCGTTTGAGAATTCCTTTGCACAAACGGTATCAACAGGAAGCATCAGCTTGACACCCATCTCATCTGCCTTCTGAAGAAGCTCAGCAGCCAGATCCACGTTGGGTTCATCGAGGATGGACTTGCCGATCTCATAGCCCTGGGACTTGAAGAATGTGTAAGCCATACCTCCGCCGATGAGAAGAACGTCTACCTTCTTAAGCAGGTTTTCGATAACGGAGATCTTGTCTCCTACTTTGGAACCTCCCATAATAGCCACGAAAGGTCTTTCGGGGTTTTCTACTGCCTGTCCCAGGAACTTGACTTCCTTTTCAATAAGGAAACCTGAAACACAGGGTATATAATCAGCGCAGCCTGCTGTAGAAGCGTGAGCTCTGTGAGCAGTTCCAAAAGCGTCATTTACAAAAACATCTCCAAGGGATGCCAGTTCCTTGGCATACTCGGGACCGTTCTTTGTCTCTTCTTTTCTGTAACGGAGATTTTCAAGGAGCATTACTTCCCCTTCCTCAAGGGATGCAGCCATTGCTCTTACTTCATCATCCACAACTACGGGACAGGAAATGAATTTTACCGGCTTACCGAGCAGTTCTGAAAGTCTGTCAGCTACAGGTCTCAAACTGTATTCAGGCTTAGGTTCGCCCTCAGGTCTTCCAAGATGTGACATAAGAACTACCCTGGCTCCCTGCTCGATCAGATAGTTTATAGTCGGCATAGCCGCTGTGATCCTCGTGTCATCGGTGATCTTGCCTTCTTTAAGAGGAACGTTAAAATCGCATCTGACTAAAGCTCTCTTACCTCTCCACTCTACGTCTTTAACTGTCTTTTTCATTTTTATTTCCTCCTGGAATCTGCTATATGGCGCTCAGCGCCTTTAATATCAATACCGTCTTCTCTTGGATGACGATAAAATATTCATGCTTTCTCTGTATTTGGCAACCGTCCTTCTTGAGATCTCGATACCCTTTTCTGAAAGTATCTCCACCATATCCTGGTCTGAACATGGCTTCTTCGGGTCTTCACCGTCGATGATCTCCTTTATGAAGGTCTTTATGGAATTGGAAGAAAGTCCTTCACCGCTTCCGCTGCCAACACCTGATGAGAAAAAGTATTTAATCTCATATACTCCTCTCGGAGTCTGGATAAACTTTCCGTTTATACTGCGGCTTACCGTGGATTCATGAACGCCTACGGCATCCGCGATCTGCTTAAGCGTCATTGGTTTGAGATATTTCTCACCCTTTTCAAGAAATTCGGTCTGAAGTTTCATTACAGCTTCAGATACCTTGAATATCGTACGCTTACGCTGCTCGATGGATTTTATGAGCCAAAGTGCCGAATTATATTTATCGTTCAGATATTTCTGAAGGTCCTCGTCATCCTTATTGTTCTTGACGAGGTTCATGTAATACGAACTTACCTTCAGGCTCGGGATCGTGCTGTCGTTGGTTACGATCTCATATCCGTCGTCTTCCTTTTCGATAATGACATCAGGCACGACGTAACGTATCTGTTCCCCTGATGAATATGCCATTCCCGGCTTGGGATCAAGCGTCCTGATAAGATCTGCCATGGCCTGTACCTGGAGAACTGTCAGTCCGATACTTTTCGCGATATACTGGATCTTGTTCTCTGCAAGGTCGTTCAGATGGTTCTTTATTACATAATCCAGGCTCTCATCTTTAAAACCCTTGGCCTCGAGCTGAATGAGAAGGCACTCTTCCAGACTTCTCGCTCCCACTCCTACAGGTTCGAATCCCTGGATCACTTTAAGTATCCTTTCCACAGTGCATGCTTTAACGCCGAAAGCTGCTGCAGTCTGGTCTGTATCTACAGTAAGATAGCCGTTATCATCGATACCTTCTACCAGATAACGGCCTATTTTCTTATCGCGGTCTTTAAGATCCGAGAAAGTGAGCTGCAGAAGAAGATAATCCTGGAGCGTCTCCTCCTTGGATGTATACTGATCAAATGAAACGACGTCCTCGTTTGAGACCCTGTGCTCCCACTGACGATAACTGATATCATCATACTCGGACTCAGCGATCTTTTCTCTCAGATCTATATCATCCCTCTCAGCTTCCTTATACATAAGCTCTTCAGACATGGATGACTCAGGATCCTTCAGATTCTCATGGGAATCATTCGGTACTGTATTGTCCATCTCAAGGATAGGATTCTCCATGATTTCCTTGGACACAAAATCTTCCAGTTCCTGGGAATTATACTGCAGGATCTGGATAGCCTGAATAAGCTCAGGAGTCATCGTGAGCTTCTGCGTCTGTTCAATTGTAAGATCATATCCAAGTCTCATAAAAACATCCCGTCCGGAGGGCAAAATATGCTCTCCATCAACTAGCAAATATTATACCAAAATGACATTTGATATTCAAGAAAAATAATTTATAGATCGGTATCAACAGACATAAAAAAGTCCTGCAGAGTACTGCAGGACTTCCTGTCACACTTCTATACTTGCTTTATTCCTCTATTTTAAGGATCTTGCCTTCAGCGATCTCAGCAAAACGCTTGATCTTCTGGGTAGTCGTTTTGATGAACGGCCCGTCCTTGATCTCAAGTCCCTTGATAGCCTTATAGTTCGTAGTCTTTTTGTTCACCTCACGGATATGATGCATGATGATGCGATGAACTTCCGGAAGAGTTATCTCTCCATATAGTTCCTCTATCCTCTGATAATCGGGAATTACCCTGGCGGTGACTATGAGTTCCTTCTCACCCGGAACTTCCTTGCCGTAAACCATGCATTCCTCGATCTCCTCTATATCTCCAAGAAGGAGCTCAAGTTCTTCAGGATAGATATTCTTTCCGTTCTGGGTTACGATGACATTCTTTATTCGTCCGGTGACATAGACGAATCCGTCTTCATCAACGTGCCCTATATCTCCGGAATGGAACCAGCGTCTGCCGTTCTCATCAGTCTCGATAACGTCATTGGTCGCTTCTTCATCCTCATAATATCCTATCATAAGGGTATCAGTGGAGATGACAAGCTCGCCGTCACCCTTATCATCTGGATTCTCTACGCGGATTATACCGTTTACGATGGTCTTTCCTGCTGAACCTACCCTTGTATCATATTCCGGGGTAACTGCAGAGATAGGACATGTCTCTGTCAGGCCGTATCCCTGAAGGAAGATGACTCCGAGGTCGGTGAACCACTGTCCTACCTTGGGATCGATCGGAGCAGCCGCAGATACTATATATTTGAGTCTGCCGCCTATACCGTCGTAGATCTCCCTGAATACCTTTTTCTTGACGTCGATACCGACGCTCTTGAGAGCGTTGGTGGTCTGCATCATATAAGTTACGGCTTTTTCTTTTTTGCTCTTCTTTATGGAACGCATTATCGTTGAATAAATGTGTTCTATAAGAAGAGGAACCGCTATGATGATCGACGGTCTGGCCTCTTTAAGGTTGTCAGATATATATCTCAGGCCCTGACATACAGCTATGGATGAACCGTAGCCAAATGCCAGCAGGAATCCTATGCTGGATTCATATGTGTGATGAAGCGGGAGAACAGAGAAGAATCTGTCGTTTTCGCTTATCCTTACATATGCAGATACTGCGTTGATGTTATTGGCAAGCTGCCTTGATGACGCCATAACTCCCTTTGCGGAAGCTGTCGTTCCTGAAGTAAAGAACAGAGCTCTGAAATCATCCGGTTCGGTAACTATATTCCTGAAGGAGTCATCTCCGTCATTCATAAGAACCTTTCCTTCCATGATGAGCGTATCAAAACCGACGGTGGTAATCTCTTTTCCGGACTGATCCTGTTTTGTCTCAGAGGCAGCGTCGCTCTTCATCTCAACGAAACAGCTTACGGTTGGGATCTTATCCTTTTCCATCAGCTTTTCTATCTTGCTCTTAAGTTTAGGAGAATAGATGACGCAGGCGGCACGGGCACGGTTTATAGTAAGCTCTATTTCATTTTCGGGAAGTTCCTTATCCAGAGGAACAGCTATTCCTGCGCCGATAAGAGCTGTTATATATGATACGTACCAGTCGTACTGGTTCTCTCCTATTATAACTATTGGTTTCCCCTCGAGGCCGTAACTTACTGTAAGAGCTGTTCCCAGAGCGTCAACGTCCTTTCTGAACTCGCCGTAAGTCCATTCCCTGTAGAATTTATCCTTGGGTCTGTTCTTATCAAGTATGAATACTCTGTCCTTGAAAGTCTCTGTTCCGTAGTCCACGAGTTCACGAACCGTGGCATAATGGGTCTGAGGATAATGATCCTGCCTTCTTATGACTTTGGGAGCGTTGTTTACGTACTTCTCAAAATCCATCCTCAGCTCATCGATACGGTCGATATTGTCGAGCTTGAGCTTCGGCATTTTTATCTTGGGCAGTTTGCTTATTTCGTTAAGTCTGTTTATGATCTTACTTTTCTTTTTAGGCATTTGACTTACCTCCTGTGCAAGCCGGCATGCGGTGGGTAGGCTCAGGCGTTCTTACCGCAGCAATTCTTGTATTTCTTGCCTGAACCGCAGGGACAGGGATCGTTCCTGCCGGGTTTCTTTTCAACGTGAACGATCTTGGAACGTCTGTAATCCTTTACGATGGTTCTCAGTTTGTCTTCATCATATACGTTGAGCCATTCCTCGAGTGTGTACAGATAATCCGCATCGGCCTTCAGCATATTGAAATAGAGTTTCTCATAATCGATATCGAATTCAAGATCGGAATCCTCTGTAACAAGATCCAGGTCCTTTTCTTCCTTAAGTGAAGAATTGATACCGTCCATGAATCCCATGAATATAACAGGTCTTGCTTCATATTTCTCAGCAAGTTCGCTGAATTTGCCGCTGAGTTTTTCAGGATAGTTTTTCAGGATATCCTGATAGATCCTCTTCTCTGCTCCTGCATATTCCTGCCAGAACTCATCGATAGTCTCATCTGTCTGCTGTTCCATCAGATCCTGCCACTGTTTAAATAATGTCATTTTTATCTCCTTAAGAATTATTATTGTTTCCCTGTAAGGGTTTGTTAACTGTATTTATCTGGTGAGGGAAAGAATATCTCCCACGATAGCTGAACCGGTGGGAAGAGCTCCAGCTCCCTTACCATAGAACATGGTCTCGCCTACCATATCTCCGACTACGTATACCGCGTTGAATTCATTGGAAACGCCTGCCAGAGGATGAGTCTTGGGGATGCCTTCCGGTTTTACGGAACACTTTACCGTACCGTCTTCCTTAAGTACAGCGTGTGCAATAAGTTTGATCTTCTCGCCTTTCATCTCAGCCTCACCTATATCAAGCTGAGTAATGTGTCTGATACCGCACCTGGGGATATCCATCGGAGCTATGTATTTGTCAAAGAGAAGCGCTATCAGTATGCTGAGCTTATTGGCAGCGTCTATACCGTCCACATCAGCGGTGGGATCCTTCTCTGCGAAGCCCTTTTCCTGAGCGTCCCTGAGGACGTCCTCATAGGAAGCCCCTTCTTCAGTCATCTTAGTCAGGATATAGTTGGTGGTACCGTTTACGATTCCCATGACCTCGATAAAGTTATTTCCTGCAAGCTGGCCCCTGATTGCGGTAAGCACAGGGATGCCTCCTCCGACCGATGCTTCGAAGAGGAATCTTACTCCGTTAGCTTCAGCCGTTTCATTTAGTTCCTGCCATGAATTGGCTATGGCAGCCTTATTCGCAGAGATCACATGCTTTCCGGCTTTCATCGCACCGAGCATGAAACTCGTGGAAGGCTCGATGCCGCCGAGAGTCTCAACTACGCAGTCGATCTCAGGATCTTCATATATATCTTCGATCCTTTCAGTGTACAGTTCATCGGGAATATCCTCCCTGTGTCTGATGTCCAGGATCCTTTTAACCTTTACGTCAGTCCCTGTTCTCTTCTGGATCAGATCGTGATTGTTTAAAAGTATATCGTATGTACCGCCTCCGACTGTTCCGCAGCCCAGGATCGCAACGTTAAGTTTTTTCATGTCTTTCCTCCGTAAAAATGCTTGTTCTGGATATTTTACTATAATTGAAAAACTAATGCAAGAGTGCCCTGTAAAGTGTCAGGATATGCCGCATACGTACCCGGCCTTTATCCAGGCTGTCTTTGACTTTTCATATGCCATTCTCGGGAAATCATCTTCCTCGACGTAGATGGTCCCGCATCTTATGAAACCGGATTTTTCCAAAAGCCCCTGCATGACGTTATTATCTCCATGAGTATCTATTCTCAGATGACCGCCGCTCTTTTCATAAGCCCAGTCGAGCATTGCCTTTCCGATTCCTTTGACGGAGCCGTCTCCGGCCATTCTGTGACATACCGCATACCTGCTGTTATCAAGCCATTCCCCGTCTTCAATGTTCAGATATGTAGGATCCGGACCCCATACAAAAGCGAAATGCCCAACTACTTTTCCTTCGTTGACCACTACAAATCCGGTCCCTTCCTCTATATCCTGCTGTATCCTTTCCACAGGAGGCCAGCCTGTTGGCCCCCACTGGTTGGGATTGCCGTGGTCTGCCATGAACTTCCTGGCATATTCGTATATTTTCATTACCGTTTCCAGATCATCCTGCCGTATCCTTCTGATCTCCATACTGCACCTCCGGTTAAAACTATGTTTGAAAATCTTTTCTATCTGTCCCCGTATACCTTGTCGAGAAACTCCTTTACGTATTCCTTGTATTCTTCAGGGGAAACAAAAACCGATTCCGCATGACCTGCTCCCTTTATGAATCTCAGGTCCTTATAGCCTTCTGTCGCCGCCACCATCATCTCGCTGTGATACGGAGGGATGAGATAGTCGTTCTGTCCATGTATGAACAGAATCGGCTTTTTATTGCCTTTAAGACATTCTATAGGTCTCATTCCGCTGAACGATACCTTGTATTTCATTTTTATGAAGATATCCGCAAAACTCAGGAGCGAAACAGGGATATGCTTCGATCTGAGACCTCCCTCAAGCACCATCCTGAGGTCGCTGAACGCACAATCGCTCACAACGAAGTCTGTTTCAGGCTGATAATACAATACAGCCAGTGAAGTCGCCGCTCCCAGCGACTCTCCGTGAAGTCCCAGAAGTTCCATATCGGGATGACGGCTTCTCGTATCCTTTATAAGTTCCCTGAGGTCCTTGCGTTCGCGCACTGTGTAGGTACAGTAAGTAGGTTCATTTTCTCCGTGTCCCCTGAGGTCGTATATCAGTACGTTGAATCCAAGATCCAGATATATGCCTGCATACTTGAGAGACCCGATCATATTGTCGGTGTATCCATGAGAGATGATGATATACTTCTCCGATGGTTCGGGATTTATCAGAAGCTGTACGTTAAGTGTATATCCGTCAAAACTTTCAACTTTATATGTCTGTTTAGCGGGAATATCGAACCTGCTGAGGTCTATTCTTTCGCTCTGCCAGGCTCTCGCCTCATCATAGGTCTGTCTCCTTATTCCCATGATAAAACCGGCCATCGTTCTTCCAAAGATGAAGATCAGAACAGCTGCTGCTATAATTATTCCGATTATTATTAAAGGCGCCTTCATTCAGCTCTCCTTTCATGCTGACGTTCAGTCCGTGACCGATCTTATCAAAGACCATGCTTCGATTAGTCTGTCGACCGACCACTGTGCATTGGCCGGACTTGTAGACGGAAGGCAAACGTCTTCCATCCCCGTCACAGGCCCTATATATTTACTGTATAACTCATGGGATTTTTTCCCGTTGGTGAATATCTTTTCTATTTTGGCACTGTTGAGGATGATACTCAGATCATTAGGCTTAGCATTTCTGATGCTGGAATCAGAGGAACCTGTGATCTCACATTCCGCTATGGAGTCCCAAAGCGCAAGCCTGTTCTCAAGTATAAGCTTCCTTTTTTCTTCTATCGAAGCCGGTACGGGATAGTCAAAGATCCCTGCTACCACCTTCCAGAATCTGTTCTGAGGGTGCCCATAGAAGAAATTGTTTTCTCTTGATTTAACAGAAGGAAAAGATCCCAGTATCAGTACCTTACTGTTTTTATCGTACAGAGGCCCGAAGGGATGTTTAATTATATCAGAGTTCTTTTGTACAGATCTGTCTTCCATCCGACTCCTCCTTTAAAAAGGAATTATATCATATATAGAACTTGTAAAACAGTATTTTTTGATTTAAAATAACCGGTGTTATCAACATAAGAAAGGAACAAAAAATGAGTCTTCATATAGTTTTTGTTGAACCTGAGATCCCGCCCAATACGGGCAATATAGCGCGTACCTGCGCAGCTACCGACACAGTTCTTCATCTTGTCAAACCTCTGGGTTTTTCCATAGATGATAAAGCACTTAAGAGAGCCGGCCTCGATTACTGGCCTTACGTAGATGTAAGAGTACACGAATCACTGGATGACTTCATGTCGGTCTACGGCCCTGAGGGAACCGATCCGCACAGACTGTTTCTGGCCACGACTAAAGGAGGCCATATCTATACCGAGTTTGAATACCGCAATGAAGATATGTTCCTCTTCGGCAGAGAAACTGCAGGTCTTCCGAGAGATTTCATAAAAGAGCACTCCGATACTGCGATACGCATCCCTATGAGCGCATCCACGAGACTCAGGAGCTTCAACCTGGCGAACTCAGCAAATATAATCCTTTTTGAAGCATTGAGGCAGCTGGGCTTCCCGGGCCTTGAATAAAAAACATCCCCCTTTTCAGTGAACTAGTCAACAAAAAGTAGACACACAAAAAAGCCTATGCAAAGCCCATTTCAGTTTTAAACTGGACTGGGCTTTTGTATTTGAGAGCATATGCTGGCCTTTCGTTGTTGTAATAGTCTACGTATGCATTTATCATTTCCTCCGCGGTTTCATATCGTCTATGCCAGCCTTCTGAATAGATTTCGGCCTTGATCCATCCGTTTATGGCTTCAATAATCGGGTTATCTGTCGGAACTCCTGCTCGCGACATCGACCTAATTATGGTATAATCTTTGTGAGCGTTGTAAAATGCTTGTGATGAATAGACAGATCCTTGGTCAGTGTGCAAAACTACGGGGTCTGTCTTTCCTTTTGCTTTTTCTATTAAATCTTTCAAACAGCTGAAATATGTCTGGCTGTCCCCGGGTATATTTGAGATATGACTGGATATGATCTCGTTGTTAAAGGTATCAAGCATATATGTCCATTCATATCTGATACCTCTATGTCGTATCATGGTCATGTCTGAAACCACGATTTCCATTGGTTTATTCGCATTCCAGCAACCTTTTACCAGATTTGGATACTTTCTGTGCTCCTTACCCATTAGCGGCTTTTTCCAGTTGTAATGACCGATTTTGGCTCTTATCCCTGCATATTTGCAGCATTTATGTGCAAGATTGTCTGAGAACAGCCATCCTGTCTCTTCGCGTACCATCTTTGCGAGCTTATGATATCCATAGGAACGATGCTTCTGATGGGCTTCCAGGAGCAATTCTGTGAGAAGTTCCCGATCTTTTTCATACTGGTTCTTTGTTCCTTTGCGTGCAGCCCATTTGTAGTATCCTGATCTGTTGACGTTCATTTCACGGCACAGTTCCGCTACCGGATACCGGTCTTTAAGCATATCTATCACCTGGAATTCAAGTCTTTTAAAGTAACGAATTCCTTTGAGGCACCAACTCCTTTCACTATGTACCCTTTTTTTAACCGTTCATTCTCTATCTGAAGTTTCTCGACCAAGAGAAGCAACCTTTCATTTTCTGTGAGACTTTTGCTCCTATGAAGAGCAGCAAAATGATTTCCTGCACGCAGTTTCTTTGGATTTAGAGCTTCGATGCCGCCTTCTCTATACCTTTTGATCCAGCCACGTAAAGTACTTCTTGGAATATTAAATTCCCTCACTATGGTCCAAACCGGTATGTGATCTTTCTCATGCATCTGAACATATTTTAGTCGTTCCTCAACAGTCCAATGTCTGTTTGGATATCCTCTGGATTTACTCATATTGAATCACCTCCTGAACTGATTTTACCATGAAAAAAGTAGACATGGTTTTTTCATGTCTACTTTTAGTTTACCAGTTCACTTTTCAGGGGGATCATTTATTCTGTAAAAAAGCAGGCATCACCATAGGAAAAGAACTTGTATTTTTCTCTGACCGCTTCTTCATAAGCGGCGAGCACGCCTTCCCTGTTGTAGAGAGCGCTTACCAGCATGACCAGAGTTGATTTGGGCAGATGGAAATTGGTGATCAGCTGATCCACTATCTTGAACTTGTAACCCGGATATATGAATATCCCCGTACTTCCATGCCCTTCAGGAACTATGTAAGCTCCGTCTTCTGATTCCCTGACAGCAGCCGATTCCACCGTCCTGGTGGATGTAGTTCCGACGGATATGATACGTCCGCCGTTTCTCTTCGTTTCATTTATGATCGAGGCTGCCTCCTCATCTATGAAGTACTCCTCAAAATGCATGTGATGATCTTCGACCTTTTCAGCCTTTACCGGTCTGAAAGTTCCTATCCCCACATGAAGGGTCACATATGCGAGTTTAACGCCCTTCTCCTCTGCCTTTTTAAGAAGATCCTTTGTGAAATGAAGGCCTGCAGTCGGTGCCGCAACAGAACCCTCTATTTTAGAGTAAACTGTCTGATATCTGTCCTTGTCTTCGGAATTATTTGCTCTTGCAATATACGGCGGGAGCGGCATCTGTCCTTGGTACCGTCGTCAGAATATCCTACGACTTCGGCTCTTAAGAGTCTGCCGTCCGGATAATGAGACTCAGTGCCGTCAGGAGCGATGCCGGAGAAAACAACTTTATCTCCGATCTTAAGTCTTCTGCCCGGTCTTACCAGAGTTTCCCACCTGTCAGAAGCGGATGCGTCTCCGCCTTCTGAAGCAGGCAGTCTTTTGCTCAAAAGAAACTCAACCTTGGCTCCTGTTCCTTCCTTTACTCCGAAGAGTCTCGCCGGAAGTACCTTGCTGTTATTCAGCACCAGGCAGTCGCCGGGTTCAAGATAGTCCAGAATATCGTAGAACTTCCTGTGTTCCAGCCTTCCGTCCTTCATATGAATGACCAGAAGTCTGCACTCGTCGCGCTTTTCAGAAGGCACCTGGGCGATCAGTTCTTCCGGTAAATTATAATCAAAATCCTTAACTTCCATATTATCTCCATCAAAAGCGGCCCCTGAGGGCCGCAGTCTATTCAATTATCATCTGCTCTTCCGGTTCAGGATATTCAAGGCCGAAATGTCTGTATCCTTCTCTGCTGACCATCCTGCCTTTCTGTGTCCTGTAAAGAAGTCCCGACTGAATGAGGAAAGGTTCGTTTACATCTTCAAGCGTTACCTTTTCCTCGCCGAGAGATGCTGCAATCGTATCTATTCCTACAGGGCCGCCTCCGAACCTTTCGATTATCGTGAGGATGATGTCCCTGTCGAGTTTCTCCAGCCCGAGCTCATCAACGCCCAGGGCTTCAAGACCTTCTCTGGTGATATCAAGGTCGATATTACCATTTCCCTTGACCTGTGAAAAGTCCCTGATACGCTTGAGCATCCTGTTGGCGACACGGGGCGTTCCTCTTGACCTCTTGGCCATTTCATCCAGTGAAGCCTCGTCTATACCAACGTTCAGAAGTGATGCGGAACGCCTGAGTATCTTTTTGAGTTCCTCCGGCGTATAGAGTTCGAATTTGCCGATTACTCCGAATCTGTCCCTGAGAGGTGCGGATAAAGATCCTGCTCTTGTGGTGGCGCCTATCAGGGTGAATCTCGCAAGATCAAGCCTTATGCTTCTCGCGGAAGGTCCTTTCCCGATTATAATATCGAGAGCATAATCTTCCATGGCAGAATAAAGGACTTCCTCTACAGAACGGTTAAGCCTGTGTATCTCATCTATAAAGAGAACGTCGTTGTCATTAAGATTTGTGAGGATAGCCGCCAGGTCTCCCGCTCTTCCTATGGCAGGTCCTGAAGTTATCTTTATGTCCACTCCCAGTTCGTTGGCTATGATACCCGCCAGAGTGGTCTTGCCGAGTCCCGGAGGGCCGTAAAAAAGCACATGATCAAGGGGATCATGCCTCAGTTTGGCGGCCTCGATAAAGATCTTCAGATTATCCTTGACTCCCTGCTGGCCGATGTAATCATCCAGAGTCTGAGGTCTGAGTCCGGCCTCCTGTCTGGCTTCTCCTATATATGAATTCGTTGATGTGATCCTGTCTTCACTCATATGAAATCTCCTGATACTTAGAAATCCTTAGAACAGACTCTTAAGGGCTTTCTTGATATATTCTTCTGAAGTAAGGCCTTCATCACCCACAGATGATACGGCTTTAAAGGCTTCAGACCTTGCATATCCAAGGCTGATAAGAGCCGAAATAGCCTCTGAACGCGCGTCATCAGCCCCTGATCCTGCGGAAATATCCATTCCGCCTATCTCGCCTGTTTCGCCGTCGATATCCATAGTTCCGACCTTATCCTTGAGTTCGACCACAAGCCTCTCAGCTGTCTTCTTGCCCACTCCCTGAGCTTTGGAGATGGATTTAACGTCACCCATGGCTATAGCAAGCTTGAGCTCCGAAAGAGGCATCGAACCGAGTATGCCCATAGCCCCCTTGGGACCTATACCGCTTACGGTCGTAAGAAGTTTGAAGAACTCGAGACTTTCCCTGTTATGGAATCCATACAGGCTCATGCCGTCCTCCCTTACAATCATTTCGGTGAAGACCTGTATCTCATCACCTTCGGAATGCTTGTATATGGGCGAACCCTGATGCACGAATATTTCAAACCCCACGCCTGATCCGGTCTCAACAACGATACCGTTTTCAAATTGCATGGTATATGTGCCTTTGATATATCTGATCATATAACTTCCCTTTCATAAAAGGTCAGATGCCTTTTCTTATCCTCAATTCTCGCTTCCCGCCGGAGCCTCCGGTGGAATGTCCATGGCAGATCGCAGCCGCAAGAGCGTCAGCGGTATCATCCGGCTTAGGCACCTTGTCTAGGTTAAGGATGGTCTTTACCATCTGCTGTACCTGCTTCTTGTCAGCTCTTCCGTAGCCTACCAGCGCCTGTTTTATCTGGAGCGGAGTGTATTCGCTGATCCTGAGACCGCCGTCCGCACAGGCTAAAACAGCAACGCCTCTTGCCTCGCCTACCATTATAGCCGTCTTGGCGTTGTTATTGAAGTAAAGTTCTTCTATCGCCGCCTCTTCCGGCTTATATTTTTCTATTATCTCCTTAAGTCCCTCGTGAAGCTCCTGCAGCCTCCTGGGCATGGGCGTATCTTTATCCGTAAGGATCGAATCATATGCCACGACCCTGAATCGATTGCCTTCAACATCCAGGACTCCCCACCCGAGAATAGCGTAGCCCGGGTCTATTCCTAAAACTCTCATGGGTAAAGTATATCACAGTGAACATTTGTTTGTCTATAGCGATTTTGCCTGTCTGGATTCTGCAAAAATAAAAACTATCGTTGAAACTTCCAGCCTGGTATGGTAAAATGCTATAAGCATAAATCGAAGACTAGTTAATGATTTTCAAGTGCACTAAAAAAAATAGTAAAGGAGTTTTCCCATATGCGCTATTCAAGACAAAACAAAATAATCGAAATCATTAACAATAATGAAGTAGATACCCAGGAAAAGCTTGCATCCCTTCTGAAAGAACAGGGATTTGAAGTAACCCAGGCAACGATTTCCCGCGATATCAAAGAACTTCAGTTGGTTAAGACGCTTTCATCTTCCGGAAAATATAAATATGCAGTGAATACCTCAAGCGATCTCCCTCTTACCGACAGATTCGTCAAGATATTCAGACAGACTGTCGTTTCTGTGGATTCCGCTGAGAATCTTATTATAGTAAAAACTCTTTCCGGATGTGCGAATGCAGCCGGAGAAGCTATCGACACTTCACGCATGTCACATATCAAAGGTTCTATCGCCGGAGATAATACCCTTCTCATTATAGTTGATGAAAAGGCCAATGTACCTGCTATTCTTCAGGAATTCAGTTATCTTATGAAAGATTCCGCCAAATAGCAGTTCCGGTCTGTTCGAGGCATCAGATGATTGACCATATCAGTATCAGAAATTTCGCCATCATAGAGAACACGGATGTGGACTTGAACGATGGCCTGAACATCATTACCGGTGAAACCGGAAGCGGTAAGTCAATATTGATCGAGGCTGTCAGCCTGGCTCTTGGGAGCCGGGCTGATTCTTCATGCGTCCGAACAGGCACAGACAAGGCCGTCGTGGAACTTTCAGGCGACCTTGACGGAAAAGACATCGTTATACGCAGAGAAGTAAGCCGTACAGGAAAAAACCTCATAAAGGTCAACGGAGATATGGTCACGCTTGCTGAACTCAACCGTATCACCAGACGAATGGCCGATATACACGGTCAGTACGACAATCAGTCCCTTCTCGACCCTGAATTTCATATCGTTCTTCTTGACAGCTACAGGGCCGATCTTATAAAAGGTCTTAAAGAAAACACAGCTGCCCTGTATCATAAGTATTCATCTGTTAAATCCGAACTCATCAAACTCCTCAATCACGAAAAACAGAGCAAAAGAGATCTCGATTTTCATAAATTTGAAGCAGATGAGATAGATTCTGCCTGCCTCGTTCCCGGCGAGGATGAATCCCTTGATAAAAAGATAGATCTTCTGAAAAACAGCGAAAGGATATATGAAGAACTGGAGACAGTATATTCTGCCCTTTCTTCAGACGGCGCCGCTCTTGACTCGCTGAACGCCGGACTTTCAGCCATGGAAGACCTTAAGAGATTTTCTTCAGGTCTGAGCGATGCGTCATCGGAATATACTGACATCTATTACAGACTGCAGGATCTTTCAAGGGAAGTTGTCAGAATAAGGGATTCCGTTTCGTTTTCACAGGAAGAACTGGATGAAGCGATCTCCAGAAAGAGTACGATAGATAATCTTAAGAAAAAATACGCCTCTTCCATAGACGAGATCCTGGATTACAGAGCAGACCTCGAAGAGAAGATCCGTGTGATCGAAAACTTCGATACAGAAAAAGCCGATCTTGAAAAGGAACTGCTGTCGGTAAGACGCGATCTCATAGAAGCATGTAATTCACTTACAGCCGCCAGAAAAGACGCTGCCGTTGAGCTTTCTGAAAAGACGCTCAGGGAATTGAATGATCTTAACTTTAAAGACGCTGCAATAGAGATAAGCGTTACCCCTCTTCCACAGCCGCAGGAAGACGGAATGGATAAGGTCGAGATACTGATCTCAACGAACAAGGGCGAGCCTCTGAAACCTCTGTATAAAGTGGCATCCGGCGGAGAGATCTCCAGGATAATGCTCGCCTTCAAAAATGTTATAAGCAGCTATGACTCGATACCTACCCTTATTTTCGACGAGATCGATAACGGCATTTCCGGATACACTGCATCTGTCGTAGCCTCCAAGCTTAAGGAGATCGCGAAAGATCATCAGATCATATGCATCACGCATCTTCCGCAGATCGCAGCTGCAGGCGACCATAATTACAGGATATATAAAGAAAGCGATGACGCTTCGACCTTCACACATCTCGAATATCTTGACAGCGAGACAAAGGTAGGAGAAATAGCCAGGCTCATAGGCGGTGCAACCATTACGGAAAACACTCTTATCTCGGCGCGTGAACTGATCGAAGGCCGTAAATAGAAAAAATCCCCGCAGAATCATCTGCGGGGTTATTTTTTATATCCTTCCGACAAGGAGCTCCAGAGCCGTTATGCCGTCTATGTTTCCCTGTTTTATATCAGTATCTATCTCATAGAGCCTGCACAGTACAGACTTGAGCTTTTCAGTGCCGAATCTGTCTGCAGCTTTGATCGCCTTTTTAACTCTGAATTCATGTACTCCCATCTCTCTTACGATCCCGGAAATATCCATTCCGCGGTCTCTGAGTTCACTGACCTCTGTGAGCAGTTCAAAATGGCTTATCATGAGTCCCAGCACCGGAAACACATCGCTGTCTGAAGCTACTATGTTATGGAGCAAGGCAAAGGCTTCATCCTTTCTGTTTGCCGAAAGCTGATCCAGAAGGTCGAACACGTAAGTGTCCATATCACCGAGGACCGCTCTGTCAACATCCTCTTTTCTTACCCTTCCCTCTGAAAGGCTGACTATCTTGTTAAGGTCCGTATCCATGTTCATAAGCCTGTAATCGGAATCCTTGTGATAGTAGCCTGATATATCCACGATATAATCAGAGGTCGATCTGTCGATCTCAAGGCCGTTAACCTTGAAACGCTTCTCTATGAAAGCCCTGAGCGCAGGTCTGTCAAGGGGACAGAAATCATAGCATTTAACCTTTGAAAGAAGCAGTTTGTTCAGCTTAGTCTTTTTTTCTTTTCTGTCCTTCGGATCATTTTTTACTTTGGATGAACTGAAGATCAGCACAGTGCCTGGGTTGGGTTCCTCAAGATATTCCTCCAGCACCTTAAGCTGACTGTCTCCGAATCCCTTGACGTTATCCTGTACAAGAGGCGGATATTCTCTGACCCATACGATCCTTTTCTGAGAGAACATGGATATCGTCTCGCAGGATCTCACTATTTCCTCCATCTGTGCGGTCTCCGGATCGGGCTTTTCGAAATCAGCAGCTGCAAAAGAGCCCGAAATATACTTTCCCGACAGAGTATTTACTGCCCAGTCTATGAGGTATTCTTCCTCACCGTACATAAATATCACAGGATCTTCGATACCCTTCCTCAGGTCTGCAGCGAAGGTCTTGAAAGCGTGTTCAGTTTTTTTATTATAATAATCAGACATTTTCTCTCCCTGATATTTGCTGTCTTTTAGATTTTACTATCATTACCGTTTTGATGTCAACATCTATCACATGGCAGTACTGTCATCGTCTTCTATCATGACATGCACAGCTTTGACATATCCCATTTCCCCTTTCTTTTTTATATCTATGCCTATAGCCCCGTTGCGGTCATTCCTGAAAACTGCTATCCCCCTTGACTCAAGTCTGTCAAGGACCTCTTGTCTCGGATGTCCGTAATTATTGCGGCCTACCTGTATCACCGCGATCCGAGGATTCACCGCATCCAGCAGTTCATCCGAAGTGGATGTGTGAGATCCGTGATGCCCGACGTTAAGTATGTCAGCCTTCAGCTTATCTTCCATACCGCGTTCCCGATAATACGCGATCATCTTCCTTTCTCCATCCATGTCAAGGTCCCCTGTGACAAGGATCCTGACTCCTCTGTAACCTATAAGGAATACCGAAGATTCCTCATTTCCCTGTGTATCATCTGTTATCTTGTCAGGCCACACGACTTCGACCGTTACTTCATCTGAAATTACATATTTCCTGCCTTTGACGGCACCTGTAACCGGATCTTCAGCATTAAAGCAGTCCCTTAATTCATAGAGTCCCTTTATGTGATCCGTATCCTCATGGGTCGTAAGCGAAAGATCAACACTCCGCGTGCCGTTTTTCAAAAGATAGGGCTTCAGGACTTTCTCCCCGACATTTCTGTCCCTGCTTCCTCCTCCGTCGATAAGCACGTTTGCGCCTTTTACCCTTATATGTGTGCATGCTCCCTGACCGACGTCGACGAATACTATACCGTCATGACCTGCAGGTTCATATAAGGCGGCTCCTGATATGAGAGAAAGAACGACGATCACCGCGATAACAAAAGATCTTTTGCTTTTTCTGTCCCTCATTTTAAGTATGCCTGCATATTCGGAACATACAAAAAACAAAATACAAAGCGCCGAGATAACCAATGGAAGAGGCGGGCTTACAACGTCAAAGGTGAGCCTTCCGTCCATCGCAAGAAGTGAATTGAGTCTTACAAGCATTTCCGTGACAGCAGAAGCAGGCGCAAACAAG
>CACZGZ010000011.1 GCA_902780845.1 uncultured Eubacteriales bacterium | reverse complement strand
CAGAGCGCCGAGATAACCAATGGAAGAGGCGGGCTTACAACGTCAAAGGTGAGCCTTCCGTCCATCGCAAGAAATGAATTGAGTCTTACAAGCATTTCCGTGACAGCAGAAGCCGGCGCAAACAAGAACTCAGGTATATTATCGAGCCCGTAAACATACCAGACGGCAAATCCTGAGAAGGTCACGAATGAGATCGGAATAGCTATGCCTGCCGCATACAGTACAGGTATATTTATCAGAAAAGCCAGAGGTGAAACGTAATTAAAGGCATAGGCCTGATACAGGATCATGGAAATATTGACGGAAAGCGCCTGTTTGATCGTATCAGGCATGGTTTCAGGAAGTCTTAATGTCAGTACGTTCATCGAAATAATAGCGAGAAAAGACATCTGAAAGCCCATGTTATATATGACATAAGGATTTTTCATGATAAGAAGAACAGCAGCCAGGCTCATTGACGTAAGGCTGTCATATCTGAGTTCCCTTATCCGTGCTGCAGTCTTCATCGCTATCATTATTTCAGCCCTGAAAACAGATGGATTCCATAGCGTAAGAGTGCCATATGTATACAATAAAAAGCCGAGAAATGCCGTGTTTATAGGGCTTGCTTTATTTCCGCACAGTTTCTCATATAACTTATACAGTAAACCAATATGCAGACCTGAAACAGCCAGGACATGGGCAGTACCGTTCCTTTTGAACTCCTCATAAATGTCCTCGTCTATCCCTCCTGTATCTCCGAAAAGCATACCCGTTATCATCCCTCTGTTCTTTTCCGGCAGAGTTTCCTCGAAACGCAGCCTTAACCCCGACAAAAATGATGAATATTTCATATTTAATGCTTTGCTTTCGGATATTACGGTAAATGAACTCACATTCCCCGTGAGGAAACAATCGGAGCTTCTCAGATATTTACGGTAATCGAAACATCCCGGATTTCTGCGCGGATCGCCGTATGTCAGTCTGGAAATATAGTATATCCTTTTTCCTGTAAGCTCACTTATCACACCTTCATTTCCATAATAGTTCAGTCTTACCCTGAATCCCCTTTCGTCTCTGACTGTAAGGGTCTTCACGTTCTCCTTCTGTTTTACGGATAAGATAAGTCCCTGATGCGCTTCAGCCTCCCGGTCTTCATAAACTCCGTCCGGGACCCATATGTCCGGAAACAGATAAGTGATAAAAAAAACGGCGACCGTAATGATCACCGCAAATAAAAACAGTTTTCTTCTCATGCGTCCTGCCCCTTACCGATCTCATGGACGCATATCCCCCATAACCAGATTAATTATATATCATATCAAATTAATTTACAATATATAATAAAGTATGCTATAATAACATATCTATATAAAATTTTAAGAAAGGTGGGATTATTTTGGGAAATAATAACAGCAAAGGCCCTGGCCTCTTCCGCTCGAAGACCTCAAGACGTTCTTCAGCCTCCGGTGAAACAGCTAACACTTCCGGTTCCCCTGAGAATACAGAGGTGAAGGAGACCAGATCAGCCCGCAGCAAGAAAAAGAAAAGGAAGAAACACGTTCTCCTTAAGATACTTGCAGCTCTTGTCTGCCTGGGTCTCGTATGCTGTATAGTTGTCGGCGCTTACGTTTTCAAGATCATTAAAAGCGCTCCTGATATCGAAACAGATGACATATACAGCCTTCTTTCACAGACCTCAACTATCTATGACAAAGACGGCAATGTAATAGAAAATATTTTCGGAGATAAGAAAAGGACCATCGTCAGTATCGATGAAATACCTTTAAACGTACAGAACGCTTTCATCGCTATCGAGGACAAGACCTTCCGTACCCATCATGGCTTTAACGTAGTCCGTATCTTCGGTGCTATCTTCAATAAGGTCATCCATGGCGGAGACATAGGCGGAACGTCCACTATAACTCAGCAGCTGGCGCGAAATCTATACCTCGAAGACACCATGATGGAACGATCTCTCGACCGAAAGATAAAGGAAGCGTACTACGCTTATATCCTTGAAGAGCGATTGTCCAAGGATCAGATCCTGGAAGCTTATCTCAATACGGTTAACTTCGGAAGCGGTTACGGTATCGCATCCGCAGCAAGAGATTATTTTGATAAAGACGTCAAGGATCTTACGCTGGCTGAAGGAGCTGCGCTTGCATGTATGCCAAACGCCCCTTCATACTACGCATTGGTTCTTACCCTTTATTCAAACGATCTCGGCGAATTTGCGGATAAGGTGCTTTATACCGACGGTGATTTCTCCTATTGCTGGAATGACCGCTGCAAGGACCGTATGGATATCTGTCTCGACTTCATGCTTGAGCAGGGTCTCATCACTCAGGAGGAATACGACGGAGCCATAAACGTTCAGATAAAGGATATCGTAAATCCCAACCGTGATGAGAGCGAAGATATCTCCAGTTATTTTGTGGATTTCGCCATCGAGCAGGTAGCCAATGACTTCGTTACTCAGTTCAATTTAAGCGAACAGGAAGCTTATGACAGAGTATATAACGGCGGACTTCATATATATACGACCCTTGACTCACAGGCACAGGCAGTTCTTGAAAAGGAATTTGATGACAACAGCAACTTCCCTGTTCCCGCTTACTACAATACTGACGGTTCAGGAAATATCATCGCTCCTACAGGCGAGATACTGATGTATGACTATTCCGATTATATCCAGGGAGATGCCTTAGTTATCAAGGACAGCGATTATTACGTAAATGAAGACGGTTCCATCACCCTTCATGCGAACAAGTGGCTGAAGTTCTACCCTACTACTGTCGGAGGTCAGGACGATATCTCAATCGAGATGCCCGCCATGTATTTCTACAAAGACGGTGAGATGTACTCAGTAAACGGTGCCTACATCAATATTCCTCAGGGATATTATGAGACCGATGAAGATGGTAACAGTGTTCTCGTTCCTTATAAGACATTTACCGATAACGGAAGTGTCGTTATAAGCAAGAAGTATCTGGAGGATTATCCTGATACCTTCTACCAGATCGACAGCCATCTCGCTACTAAAAACTTCAATCTCAGGACATCCCTCATCCAGCCTCAGGCTGCCATGACCATCATCGACAACAAGACCGGTGCTGTAGCTGCTATGATAGGCGGACGAGGCGTTGAAGGAAAGATGCTCTATAACAGAGCAGTCAATCCGAGACAACCCGGATCATCCATCAAACCTATTTCCGTATACTCCGCTGCCCTTCAGAAGTCCTTCGAACTTCAGGCTGCCGGAAAGAAATACGACTACGTGGATACCAAATACGATAAGCAGGGTAAGAATCTTTGGGGAGATTACATTACCGCAGCTTCCATCGTAGTTGACGAGAAGATGACGGTTCAGGGCAAAGACTGGCCTAAGAACTCAAACTACGCTTACACAGGCGTACAGACATTCAGAACTGCCCTTCAGCAGTCCATAAATACCTGTGCTGTTAAGATCCTTGCTCAGGTAGGAATCGATTATTCATATAATCACGCTCAGAAGTTCGGACTTACCACCTTGGTACCCGACGGTGAGGTAAACGATAAGAACCTTGCTGCACTGGGTATGGGCGGTATGTCTCAGGGTGTTACCACCCTGGAAATGGCTTCTGCATATTCCGTATTCGTAAACAATGGAATTCACAAAAACTACTATTGTTACGAAAAGGTCCTTGACAGAAACGGAAATACCATAATGGAGCCTAAAAAGACCGAGACTCAGGTCCTCGATGCAGGTGTTGCATGGATCATGAGAGACGTGCTTCAGACAGTAGTATCCCAGGGTATCGCAGGAAATGCATACATCTCCGGTGAAACAGTCGGAGGTAAGACCGGTACCACCGGTTCTCAGGACGATAACTACGATATCTGGTTCGATGGATTCACAGCTAACTATTCAGCTTCACTCTGGATAGGAAATGACGTGCACATAGCCCTGAGCGAGATGTCGCCGAGAGCTGCCCTTCTCTGGTCCAGGATCATGGGACAGATAAACGGAGCTCTTGGAGGTGAATATTCAGGAAGACCTTCCAACGTCATTACTGCAAACGTAAACGGCAGGACCGAATACTTCACCAAGGGAACTGAAAAGAACGCAGGTACTACCGGAAAGTACACCGAAGTATCCATCTGTAAGGATACGGGACTCCTCGCTACTCCAGATTGTCCTAACGTTGAAAAGAAATCAGGCTATCTCTACAGTTCTGATGACAAGAGCGGCGATTCCAGCGTTATGACAAGTACCCTTCCGAGCACATACTGCTACATGCATAATACGGATCCTGCCAAGTACAAGGTAGATTCCAAGTACCAGTCTGAGCTTGAGAAGTATACAAAGCAGCGTGAGGAAGAAGAGAAAAAGAAGAAAGAAGAAG
Organism: uncultured Eubacteriales bacterium; assembly: GCA_902780845.1. Lineage (GTDB taxonomy): Bacteria > Bacillota > Clostridia > Peptostreptococcales > Anaerovoracaceae > RUG754. The sequence goes on along the minus strand of CACZGZ010000011.1, from coordinate 21,046 downwards.
AAGAAAAGGCTAAGGAAGCAGCAGCCAGAGCTGCATGGGAAGCTGAAAGAGAGAATCACAAGACCTGGGTAGTCGATGTTCCCGGAGAACCCGGTAAACCGGCAGTTCTGTATACTCAGGAAGAATTCGACGCATATGTTCAGGAACACGGTGAAAATCCTCCTTGGGCAGTCGGTGATGTAAAAGAAGCAGAAGTTCCCGAAGTACCTGAACAAGGCCATTATGAATACGAGGAAGGATACCGTGACGGCGACTTCCACTATCCTTAACAGCTGATATCAAAAAACAAAAAGCTGCGGTAATCATACCGCAGCTTTTTTTCATCTATTATCTGTATTTTTTAAATTCCCTTACCCTTTCAGGTACGTCTGATGCTCCGTATACCGCTGATCCGGCAACGACCATCTCAACGCCTGAAGATAAGACTCTTTCGACGTTCGTAAGGTCGATTCCGCCGTCCATCTCTATAACGTAGTCATAACCCATCTCCTTCTTAAGAGCGGAAAGTTCAACAGCTTTATAAAGCTGATCTTCCATGAATTTCTGCCCTCCGAAACCGGGTTCCACCGACATTATCAGGATCAGATCCACCTTGTCAAAGAAACCTTCAAGAACGGATGTCGGAGTCCCGGGTTTGATCGATACACCCGCTTTGATCCCATATGATCTTATGAGTTCCAGTACCGCACCGAGGTCGCTGCAGGCTTCCTGATGGACGGTTATGAAAGCTGTATTATCCGTTACAAAATCCTTTATGTATTTCTCGGGATTTTCGATCATAAGATGAACATCATAAGGGAGCTTCGTCTTACCGTTCAGAGACTTCATGACAGGAGCTCCGAAGCTTATGTTCGGAACGAAATGCCCGTCCATGACATCTACGTGAATATAATCGGCCCCTCCTTCTTCGATTTTTTTGATATCCTCAAATAAGGCGCTGAAATCAGCAGATAAAATGGATGGTGAAAGAAGCATCAGTATTTCCTCTTTTCTTTTATTTCTTCAATATTTTTCTTATATGAAAGATATCTCACCTTTGATATCTTTCCCTCTCTGACAGCCTGTTTTACGGCACAGTCAGGCTCTTTCAGGTGCCTGCAGTTGTCGTAATAGCATTTTCCCTTGTATTGGGCAATATCGGGATAATAGTCCTGAAGTTCGTCAGTTTCCGCCTCCAGTATGTCGAAGGAAGTGAATCCCGGCGTGTCATATACAAGGCCGCCGCCCTTTGACTCGAATATCTCAACATGCCTGGTGGTATGCCTTCCCCTGGAAGTCTTTTTTGATATCTCACCGGTAGCCATTTCTGCTTCCGGGATGAGCAGATTGATCAGAGTGGACTTTCCTACGCCTGAAGGCCCCGCAAAAGCAACGGTCCTTCCCAGGATGAGCTCTTCAAGTTTCTCTATTCCCTCTCCTTCTTTTCCGCTTACCCTTATGACCGGATAAATATCCCTGTAGATCTCTTCATAGGCCTTCAGCGTCTCCTCGTCTGTCAGATCGCATTTATTCATTACGATCAGGGCATCTACATGATTCATCTCTGCCATTACAAGGAATTTATCTATCAGTGAGAAGTCAGGATCCGGATCCTTCACAGCGAAAGTCACAGCAAAAGTATCCACGTTCACGATAGGAGGCCTTATAAAGGAGTTCTTCCTGTCCAGGACCTCCTCTATGACTCCCTCGTGTGATATGCCGCGTTCCCTGGCTTCCTTTGACAGTTCCTTTTCACTTATAACGACCCTGTCTCCTACCTGAAGCTTGATACCCTTTTTCTTGAAAATACCTCTCCCGGTACATTCAAAAATATCATCTTCAGTTTTAACATAGTAGAATCCGCCGATCCCTTTGATTATTATTCCGTTCATCAGTTACCTGTACCAGTGCCGGTCTCTCCTCCGGTCCCTTCTCCTGAACCGCTGTCACCGGATTCGCCTCCGCCTGATCCTCCTCCTGAAGTATCATCACCGCTTTCAGGATTCTCAGGTTCAACCGATTCCTCCGGAGGAGGAGTTCCCTTTGATACCTTATAGCTTATCGCAGTATATATATTTACTTCAGAATCTCTGGCTATGCTCTGCCAGAATATAGTGTTTTCAGGTACATCGGCTCTTTCCTCATAAGTAACATCGCCGACCTCAAGTTTGAGTGCGCTGAGTATGGACTTAGCCTCGTCAGGTGTTCTTCCTATGAGATTCGGTACGATCGCCTGCTCGACACCTTTTCCGTCTGAAACCTCGATATTTACCACGGCTCCCTGATCCGCCTTGGTTCCGGGTTCTATCGACTGTTTTACGATCTTGCCGGCATCTTCAGGCGATGTGACCTGAGTGACCGTTCCGAGAACGAAGCCCAGCTCCTCCAGCTCTGTCTTTGCCTGATCCTGAGTCTTTCCGAGAAGAGTAGGTATGACGCCCTCTCTCTTACCCTTAGAGACGTTTATAACTATGGTCTTGCCCTCGACCACCATCGTACCCGCTTCAGGATTCTGAGCGGTTACATAGCCTTCTTCCTGATCATTTGAGTACACATCGTCTCCGCGTTCGATCTTGAGACCCGCCTCTTCAGCCTTTGATACAGCCTCATCATAGGTGTCTCCTATAAACTGAGGCACTTCTATCTCTTTCTTATCGTTGAACCAGCCCAGCAGCGTTCCCAGGATTATCAGGCCCGCGATAAGGATGATCGCAGCTCCGCCAATAATAACGGCTTTGCTTCCTTTATCGCTCTTGAGGAACTCGATGAGGTTGAACTTCTCTTTGGTCCCGGTCTCATTCCCCGTATTTCTGTTCTGGTTTCTCTTGACCTGATTGTCAGGTCTGTTGATGACACGGGTGTCTCCTCCCTCATCACCATCGAACTCTCCGTATAAAGCTTTGGAACCGAATCTGCTTTCTATATAGCTGATGGATTTAAGGTCATCGATCATCTCATCAACTTTTTTGTATCTCTTTGACTGGAACTTCTCAGTTGCCTTATGTATGATGCGATCCAGCTGATAAGGCACTTCCGGCACCTCTTCCTTTGCGGAAGGAAAAGGATTGTTTATATGCATGAGAGCGATATTTACCGGATTGTCTCCATCGTAGGGAACGTGACCTGTAAGCATCTCATAGATCACTACTCCGAGGGAGTATATGTCAGATCTCTCATCCACGTAGGCGCCTCTGGCCTGCTCAGGTGAGAAGTAATGTACAGATCCCATTACCTTATCTGATTTCTCTTCCATGGTGCCGTCAGCGACCGGCATGGCTATACCGAAGTCTGCAAGCTTGGCCACTCCCTGATTGGTAACGAGTACGTTATGGGGTTTGACGTCTCTGTGTACTATCTGGTTCTTATGCGCAAGCGAAAGCGCCTGAGCTATCTGGATGGCATAATCAACAGCCTGTTTATATCCGAGTCTGCCCTTCTCTTCGATGATCTCTGAAAGAGATTTGCCCTCCACAAGTTCCATAACGATATAGTATATGTTTCCCTCCCGGCCTACGTCATACACGCCGACTATGTTCGGATGTGTGAGACCGGCAGCCGCCTGGGATTCACGTATGAAATTCTCAATGAATTTTTCATCCTTGGTGAATTCCGGTCTGAGGATCTTGATGGCGACATAACGGTTAAGGAGTCGGTCTTTTCCTTTGTAAACGATGGCCATTCCTCCTTCACCGGTCTTTTGTATGAGTTCATATCTTCCGGCAAGTAGTCTGTTATTCATCGATTTCCTCCTTAGTTATCTCAAGAGTAATGACAGTGATGTTGTCCCTTCCGCCGTTCCTGTTAGCTCTGTATACCAGTTCAGCAGCAAGTTCATTCATATTGTCCTTTTCTTTTATAACGGAGATTATCTCCTCATCAGATACTTCATCATAAAGTCCGTCTGAACAGGCAAGCAAAATATCCCCTTCCATTATCTCGACCTGGAAGAAATCAGGTTCTACTGAAGGTTCTGCTCCGAGTGCCTTGATTATGACGTTCTTTCTCTCATCCTGATCGGCCTCTTCCTTTGAAAGGATGCCTGCCTTGACAAGAGTATTCACATAAGTATGATCTTCCGTAAGCTGCAGATAATCGCCGTTTCTGTAAAGGTATACCCTGCTGTCTCCAATGTTTCCGATATATGCCTTACCTTTATGAACGTAAACGATTATCGCTGTTGTGGCCATTCCGGAATTTTCTTCATGCTCCATAGCAAGATCGTATATCCTGTGATTCGCCTGTTCTATGGCGTCTCTCAGATATCCTACTATCTCATACTTGTCTTCAAGTCCGTCAAGAGGATGCTTGACCACATAGTTGGCGATCTCGCTTACAGCCGTTCTGGAAGCGATCTCACCTGAATTGCCTCCGCCTACTCCGTCGGCCAGTATATAGACCTTATCGTGAAGCAGCACAAAGCAGGCGTCCTCGTTGCTGGATCTTATTATTCCCTTATCTGTCTTGAATCCTACATGCATAGATCAAGCCTCCCTGATTATTTTGCAAATATAAAAGCCGTCCGTACCGGATCCTGCAGGATCCAGATGTATTTCCTTTTCTTTTCTGAAACCGGGATGCTCTTTCAGAAATGAATCGACAACGTCATCATTTTCAAGAGGATCCACAGTACAGGTACTGTAAACCAGCACTCCGGATGGTTTCAGATATGCCGACGCGTTCTCCAGGATCTTTTTCTGGATAGCTGTCAGCTCACTTATATCGTATTCCTTCCTGTACTTTATCTCGGGTTTCCTTCCCATTACCCCAAGGCCTGAACAGGGAACGTCGCACAGAACTCTGTCACATCTGCCAAAAAGGCCGGGATCCGGGATCCTGCCATCCCTCAGTACGGTCTTTACGATACTTATTCCGTTTCTTTCCATAAGCTCGTCGATCAGTCTGAGCTTATGTTCATATATATCAAAGGCATATATCTCGCCTTCATTATTCATGGATTCAGCGATAGCTGCGGTCTTTCCTCCCGAAGCTGCGCACATATCAGCTGCCGTCATACCTCTTTTTGCATCCAGAGTGTCAGCAGCCAGAGTCGATGCCTGATCCTGCACTGCAAACTTACCGTTTCTGAAAGCATCGGTTTCGAGTATGCCGCTTCCCTTAGCTATTATGGATCTTTCGCTTATCTCAGAGGGAATGACCTCAAAACCTCCCTCTGTAAGCTCCTTTATCAGACTTTCCCTGTCTCCCTTAAGAAGGTTCACTCTCAGGCAAAGTTTCGGAGATTCGTTGACCGCCTTAAGATATAGTCCGGCCTTCTCATAGCCGTATATGTTTATGAGAAGATCTGCGATCCACTTTTCCACGGAATATTTTATGCTGAGATATTCCACAGGATCTTTATCCGAAGGTTCCTTAAGCCTGTCCTTTCCGCGTTCCAGGGATCTCAGTACACCGTTGATAAAGCCTGTCTTTCCCTTTGCGAAAGCTTTTGCGAGTTCCACGGTCTCCGAACAGGCAGCATATCCCGGGACTGATCCCATGAAGATTATCTGATACGCTCCCATCCTCAGGATGCAGAGTTCATTTATGCGAAGGCCTGAAAAGCCCTTTTTGATGAACTGTCTGAGATAGTGGTCCAGAAGATATTTATTTTTTATTACTCCGTAAACCAGTTCTCTTACAAAGGCATGATCCGTCGCCCTATTCTCCCTTATAGCACGGTTAAGGGCTATATTGGAGTAGGAAGCGTTCTTTTCGATATCTGCCAGGCATAAGAAAGCCGTTTTTCTGTTTATATCCATTATCTGAAGATCAGGCCTTTCTCAATGGAATGTCCCCTGAGATAATCAGAAGTGCTCATGCGTCTTTTCCCGGGTACCTGTATCTCTGTTACCTTAAGCGCCTTTCCGCCGCATCCAACGGTAAAGCTGTCTGCATCCACCGCTATTATCCTTCCGGCATCTGAAGCCGCTGTCTCTTTATCAGAAGGCTCCGCCTTCCAGAATTTCATGGCGTCATCGTTCTCACCAAAGTACGCAAATGCTCCCGGCCAGGGGTCAAACGCCCTTATCTTGTTTATTATTTCCGAAGGATCCTTTGTGAAGTCGATATGACCGTCCTGCTTCCCTATCATGGGAGCATAGGATGAAAGGCTGTCATCCTGTTTTTCAAAGGATGCTTTCCCGTCTTCTATATCCCTGAGCGTCCTGATAAGGAGTTCCGATCCGGCCTCCGCAAGCTTGTCATGGAGTTCAGAGAAATTCGAATCACCTATCTTCACCGTAACTTTGGAGATCATATCTCCTGTATCCAGTCCGGGACCCATCTGCATGATGGTAACACCTGTCTCTTCATCTCCCTCAAGTATGGCGTGCTGTATCGGAGATGCTCCCCTGAGCTTCGGAAGAAGAGATGCGTGAACGTTTACAGAACCGAACCTTGGAGCTTCGAGAACTTCCACGGGAAGGATCTGTCCGTACGCAGCGACCACTGATATATCAGGTTCAGCTTTATTAAGTTCATCAAGGAATTCCTTGTCGCCTCTTACTCTCTCAGGCTGGATCACTCTTATGCCGTGTTCCAGGGCAACTTCCTTAACGGGAGAATACTGTACTTTCTTTCCGCGGCCCTTCTGCTTGTCCGGCTGAGTGACGCAAAGCGCGATATCATGTCCGGCCTCGATCAGACCTTTTAATATGACCGCCGCGAAATCCGGCGTGCCCATGAATACTATCCTCAATGCGGATCCCCCTTACTCTTCGTCCTCGTAATCCTCTTCATCAAAGGCAGCGTCCCTTAAGTTGCTGCATTTATCTGTATAAAGGATACCGTCGAGATGGTCGTACTCGTGCTGCATGACTCTGGCGTCAAAGCCCTCGAAATCGTAGACTTTTCTTTCGCCGTTTATATCTGTGGCTTCCATCTTTATCCTGACGGATCTCTCCACTTCTCCTACCATATCGGGTACGCTTAAGCAGCCTTCTGTTCCCATCTCCTTTTCCTCGCTCATCTCGAGCATGACGGGATTGATCATGAAGTAGACCTTATCCTCATCATAGGGATCGGGCTGAGCAACGAAGATCCTTCTCATCACTCCTACCTGCGGGCCCGCTATTCCCACTCCCATGGATTCCCTCATGGTCTCCAGCATGTCCTGAAGCGTTTCCTTGAGTCTCGGGGTTATCTCCCTGACTTCCTTGCAATGTTTTCTCAATATTTCGTCACCTTCTGTGACAACGTTTCTGATAGCCATTAAAAACTCCTGTATTATAATATTCAGCAATTAGATTATGCTGTATGGATTTATATCTATAGTTATATTGACGCCGCTTCTTTTTGATGTCATATTTTTTCTGAACTGATCGGCGTAGTGTACGTATTCGTTTCTCTTTCCCTTAGGTGCCTTTATGAGTATGTACCTTCTGAAGGCGTCCTTCCCCTTGAAGTTCACGGCTTCCTTCGGATCCATTATCCTCTGGATACCGTCTTCTCTGAAGGTCTTTCTGAAGAATGCCAGGGCTTCATCCGCCACAGACGTTATCTCTTCTTCATCATCAGAGGTGAAGTTCACCATTATCATATCTCCGAAAGGCGGATATTCAAGGAAAGACCTTATCCTGCTCTCCTGTTCAAAGAACCCTTCGTAGTCATTGGAAGCGGCTGATGTAAGAGCGTAGTTGTCAGGCTCATAGGTCTGGATTATAACCTTGCCTCTTTCATCTCCTCTTCCCGCTCTTCCGGCTACCTGAGTCACCAGCTGGAAAGTCCTCTCCTCGGACCTGTAATCCGGAATGTTCAGGGTAGTATCCGCAGCGATCACACCGACCACTCCGACGTTATCGAAGTCAAGTCCCTTTGCAACGAGCTGCGTGCCTACCAGGATATCTGTCTCTTTGTTTTCGAACCTCTCCAGGATGCTGTCCAGTTCCTTCCTGTCTCTAATCGAATCAATATCCAGTCTGTCGACGGCTCTGTCCGGAAATGTCTTTCTGATCTGTTCCTCGACCTGCTCAGTTCCTATGCCGAAGTATCTAATGAATCTGCTTCCGCAGTCCGGACAGGTTTTGGGAACGGGATATTTCCTTCCGCAGTAGTGACAGACCATGGACTCGCCTTTTTTATGATAGGTGAGCGATATCCCGCATTCCGGGCATTTCATGACGTTTCCGCACTCCCTGCATGAGATGAAGTTGGAATATCCCCTCCTGTTCTGAAGGAGAATGACCTGCTTACCACGGTCCAGGACGTCTTCCATGGATTCCATCAGCTTCCTGCTGAAGATGGAGCGGTTTCCCGACCTCAGTTCATCCCTCATGTCGACCGTTATCATCTCCGGAAGAGGTGTTTTGTTGTATCTTTCCTTAAGCTCTATGAGCTCGTATATGCCTTCTTTAGCTCTCTCGTATGAGCTTACTGAAGGCGTAGCTGAGCCGAGTATCATGACGCCCTTATGTGTCATGATACGCTTGGCCGCAACTTCGTGAGTATCATATTTGGGAGTCATATCGGCCTTGTATGTGGCCTCATGCTCCTCGTCCAGGATGATGCACCCTATTTCTTCGAGCGGTGCGAAAACTCCCATTCTGGCCCCGATCACTATCTTTGCCTCGCCGGTCCTTATCCTCATCCATTCGTCCGACCTCTCTCTGGGAGTGAGCCTTGAATGGAGGACCGCGATGTTTTCCTTACCAAAGCGCCCCATGAAGCGCTTTATAAGCTGATGGGTAAGAGAGATCTCAGGTACCAGCATTATGGAACCTTTGCCCTTCGCGAGAGCCTGCTCAATGGCCTTCATATAGACTTCTGTCTTTCCGGATGAAGTAACCCCATGTATCAGGAAAAAGCTCTCAGAATCGCGATTTATGGCTTCCTGGAGCCTTTCAGCTGCCAGAGTCTGCTCTTCGGTAAGTTTCTCAGGTCTGACGTAGTCAGTCGTCATTCCTGCGTACGGATCCCTGGGAGTTCCCCGCTTTCTGGGTTTCAGAGGAGCTGAGAAAAGCCTCACTGCGTCATAATACCTGATGGCATATCTGGCCTTCATCCAGACAGCGGTTGAGATCATCTCAGCGTTCAGGCTGCTTTTGGGATCCACAGATATGATATCCCTTATCTTTTCGGGATCTATATCAGATGAATCCGAAAGGCTGAAGACATAACCGTCTTTTTCCTTATTGCCGAAAGGCACGGTCACCCTGGATCCGACCATTACGTCCAGTTCCCCCGTACCGTACGTAAAGAGATCGTCTATGTAATTGCTCTTGTTTTCAACTATTACGTTTGCGAACATCCGGTATACCCCTTAAGTGCTTTTCCTGCTCTATCAAAGCAGGTGAATGTTGTTCTCTTCGCAGTGTCTTGCCTGTTCCTCAGGCCATACGGATACCTGTACTTCTCCTATATGGGCTTTTCTCAGGAAGAACATGCAGAGCCTGCTCTGTCCGATACCTCCTCCGATAGTAAGAGGAAGCTCATCATTAAGAACAGCTTTCTGATAAGGAAGTTCTGCTCTGTCCATGCAGTCTGCAAGTTCAAGCTGTCTGGCCATAGCTTCGGCGTCAACACGAATGCCCATGGAGCTGATCTCAAAGGATCTTTCGAGAAGATCGTTCCAGAGGATAATATCTCCGTTCAGTTCCCAGTCATCGTAGTCGGGAGATCTTCCGTCATGCTTCTTTCCTGACCTGAGCGCTCCTCCTATCTTCATGAGGAAGATAGCTCCGTATTCCCTGCAGGCAGCGTCCTCTCTTTCCTTGGGAGTGAGATCGGGATACCTGTCCTCAAGCTCCTGTGTGGTTAGGAAAGTGATCTCGTTGGGGATCTCAGTCCTGACATCTCTGTAAAGCCTGTTCACATAGTCCCCGAGATTCTTGATGCCGTCATATATCGTTATAACAGTCTCCTTAAGGTATTCTTCATTTCTCTGGTCCCTGGTGATGACCTTTTCCCAGTCCCACTGGTCAACGTAAACAGAATGCAGGTTGTCGAGTTCCTCATCGCGCCTTAAAGCGTTCATATCGGTATAGATGCCGTACCCGGGCTCTACCCCGTACCTGCCAAGTGCATATCTCTTCCATTTGGCAAGTGACTGAACTACTTCGACCTGAAGTTCGTTCATATCCTTGAGTGTGAAACTTACTCTTCTCTCAACACCGTTCAGATTGTCATTGAGTCCCGTCTTGGGGTCGACAAAGATAGGAGCTGATACACGTCTTAATTTAAGACCGTAAGCAAGTTCCTGCTGGAAATAGTCTTTGATTTTTTTGATCGCTCTCTGGCTCTCCATGAGGCTTAAAGGACTTTCATATCCTTCCGGAACTAGTAATTTGCCATAAGTTTTGATCATTTATTTATCCTCCCATTTACTGAATTCACAGCCGCAATAGTTCTGCCTGTACAATTCATATTTTTTCGATAATTCGATTGACCGCTGGAATCCGGCCTTCTTCTTGAAATCCATATCAAGAAATTCTATTTCATAGATCTCGCCGAGCTGTGTGCCTATGGCAGAGATCAGCTGATAGTTCTTATGCGGGCTTACCGTGAGAGTCGTTCCGAAAATGGGATATCCCATGGCAAGAGCGGCTTTAGCCGTCCTGTCAAGCCTGAGTTTGAAGCACTCCGTGCATCTCTCTCCTCCCTCCGGACAATCCTCCAGACCCTGGGCTACGTCGAAGAAGTCTTCCGGAAGGTATTCACCCTCGATGAAGACCACCTTGTCTTCTTCGGGAACCGTCTCGTTAAAGGCTTCTATGAACTTGATCTGGTTCACCTTTCTCTTTTCATATTCATCCCTGTCCGTGATATTCGGATTATAGTAGAATATCGTAACTTTATAGTCGGGAAGAAGCCTTTCGATACATGCTGTAGAACACGGTCCGCAGCATGAGTGGAGAAGTATCCTGCGCTTCTCGCAGGCCTTATCCTCCATCCCGAAAGTCTCAGTGTTTATTTTTTCTTCACAATCCCTGTAGGCACATGGGAGCGATTTCTTCATTTGACAATCTCCGGTCGATGCTATAAATTAATATTGTTAAGGAACGGGGTCAACAAAAACTACCCCACTTTAACTAATACAGTATATCATAATTATCTTTTGGAATCAAATATATTAAGAGCAGCGGATAGCAAAAAATGACTAAAGAAATGCCGCCTGAACTCAGGGGAAAAAGAATAAATACGATATCGGATCATCTCAAGGACAGGTTTGGGAAAAAGACGATAAAACTTGCGATAGACGGAGGTTTCACCTGCCCCAACAGAGATGGCTCCAAAGGTTTCGGCGGATGCACCTTCTGCTCTGATACAGGTTCCGGTGAATTCAGTTCGGATATCGATGACCAGATACGTCTCCTTTCGGACAAATGGCCTGATGCCGCTTATCTCGCATATTTTCAGAATCATACGAACACGTATGCTCCTGTTGATGAGCTGAGAAAAAAGTATTACGAGGTCCTTAAGGATCCCAGAATAAAAGGTCTCGTTATAGGGACCCGTCCTGACTGTCTCGGGGACGATGTACTTGATCTCCTTTCGGAGATAAACAGCAGGTACTTTCTCTGGGTCGAACTCGGACTTCAGACCATACATGAAAAGACCGCCGAAAGGATAAACAGAGGCTATGAACTTCCGGAATTCGACAGAGCGATGGAAGAACTGAACAAACGCGGTATACGCGCAGTAGTCCATCTCATTCTGGGACTTCCCGGAGAGACCCGCGAAATGATGCTTGACTCTGTACGGTACGTGTCCGGCAAGCCCGGTCTTTTCGGAATGAAACTCCACCTGATGAATCTCGTAAAGGGCTCCACCCTGGCTGTAACGGATCCTGATTACGTGAGCTTCCCCGATATAGCCACATACGTGGAGCTTGTGGTCGACTGTCTGGAAATAATACCTCCGGCAGTCACGATTCACAGGATGACCGGAGACGCACCGCGGGAGATTCTTATCTCACCCGTCTGGAGCTTCAATAAGCGCACCATTCTGAACTCAATAAATGAAAGACTAAATCTGCTCGATACATGGCAGGGAAAAAAATACACCGGCATTTAGCCGGTGTATCTTTATTTTGATCTTAAATAGACAGAATAGCTTTATTTGTTACAGAAGCAGAACCGCCGATAACTGTGCACTTCTTCACTCCGTGAGCACCAACGTATGCCTTGGCTGCCGCACATCTTCCGTCACTTACGAGAATGAGCGGACCTCCCATCGCATATGCGACTCTTCCCCCTGCGAGACCGTCGGGGAAGTTAAGAGCGTAAGCAACGACTATGGCGTTCCTCGTTCCCGGGAAGAACTTTTCTGCTACAGCAGATGATGTGGTATATCTGGTGTCTCCTGCCAGACGTACCGTCTCTCCCCTCGAATAATTGCGTATCTCATTCATTACAGGCTCTCCGACTACTCCGGTGCCTCCTACGATGTAGAAGTTGCCGCTGTTATTGGCTTTAACGCTCTGGAGATAAGCGACCTGCTCCCTGGTGAGGGACGTTCCTACAAGGAGAATGGGTTTGCCGGTCGAAGAAGCTGAAAGGCTGTCCGCATATCCTGAGCCGGAACATACGAGAATGTCTTCCCCGGTCACCCCTGCCTCTTTCAGTATGGCGAGGTTGGTCGAATACCTGTTGGCTCCTGCGATTCGCTTGATATTCGTAATGCCCTGATTTTTAAGAGCAGTCTCTACATCTATAGGTACAGCGCCGTCTCCGCCTACGATGTATACCGTTCCGCCTGATGCCATGTTGCTCCTGACATATTCGGCGACTTCTTCAGCCTTAGATCTGTTGGCAAGAAGAACAGGAGCTTCCTTTACCTTTGCAAGATATGAACCTGCAAGAGCGTCAGGGAAATTGATTCCTGATGCGATAACCACGTTCTTGAAAGCGGTTACTCCCAGATGTGCCTTGAGCTTGTCCGCTGCGGCGAGCGCAGTCTCATAACGGTCGCTTCCGGATACTCTCTCCACTTCTTCAAAAGTGGATGTCGTCATGGTCTCGGATACTGAAAGCATGTCTGATCTGACATAACCTGTCTTTCCTGAATACTCTATCCTGTACCACTTATATCCGTCTGTACCTGTCATTTCGCCTGTGACGCTTACCTTGGTGCCCTTCATAAGAACGAGGACTACGGAGAATGAGGTTCCCGCATCTGATCTTACGTTAACGCCTGAAGCCGGAAGGACCACGCCTGTCCTGCTTATTTCAGGATCCGGCTCTGTTCCCTCTGAAGGTTCGCCACCTGAAGAACCGGGTACAGTGCCTGCCACTGAAAGCAGATCCGATCTGATATATCCGGTCTTTCCGCCGTAGCTTATCGCATACCATACGTATCCGTCTGAGCCCTTTGTGCTTCCTGTGACCGTAACTACGGTACCGCCGTTAAGCGACATCACTACGCCGTATGAAGTACCTGCTCCCGACCTGACGTTAACACCATCTGACGGTGTTACAGTGCCCGTTGCTCCGCCGGATGTTCCGGATGAAGGATCGACAGGAAGGCTGCACCTTACTGCCGGCATTTTATTATATACAGGGATAACAAAGGTTATGGACGTATTGAGTCCCTCATAGCCTCTGCTGAGCCTGTAAGCTTCCAGAAGCGCTCCCTGAACGTTTGACATATACTGATGAGTGGCAACGCTGTTTATGCCGTTCAGGACATTGAACTTCTTGAAATACAGTGTATTCTGTTTGAGTCCTACGTATCCTGCATAATAGAACTGAGCGCCGCCCAGTATTGATTTATATCTGGTATTCCAGGGTCTGTTGTAAGAACCTGAAGTGCTTGCATAAATAAGGCCGTTTGCTACCGCAGTCCTACCGCCTCCGGCAGCTGCTCCTACATTAAAGAAGTTAAAGTATCCTTCATAACCCGGTTCCGTACCGGATATGGAAGCTCCTCCTCCGTTGGCTCCCTGCTCTACTATGATCATGGAAGCAAGGACACAGGGGTTGACTCCGCTGAGCCTGCCCGCTTCATATACAGCGTCAACATAAGTCGAGTAGGATGATGATTCACCGCTCACCTTGGGATAGGTTCCGCTCAGGAATGTGCCGCTTACCAGAGTCGTCAGCTGGGCCTTGGTCTGGGTAGCGGAATCGAACGAATGGGTCATGAACTGGAAGATGCTGGAATCATCAAAGAAATTCCTGGGATCCATATAGTATCTGATGACTTCGGGAGTAGCTGTATACCATCCGCCGGAGTCATGGCTTATATATGTGCCCGTGGACGCGTCGTAGTCTCCTGACGCTTTTGATCTGTAGTACAGAGGAAGGGATCCTGCTACCACGCAGATACCCGGTTTGCTTTCCTTGGTAATGACATCCTCGAAATTGAGTCCGGTCTTGGCTGCCTTGAAAAGCCATGCCGGATGTTTTTTGTGAAGAGCCATCAGCGGGGTTATATAATCCTGCGGAAAACCCTGTTCCTTAAGATAATTCTCAAATTCGGCGTCCGTCATGGCAGACGGATCTATTCCGGATGAAGTGTCTTCCGCGATGACGTTCACAAGGTCGCTTCTTATATATCCGGTGGTTCCGTTTACCTTTACCTCATACCATACGTAGCCGTCGGTACCGGTCTTTTCTCCGTAAATGGTAATGCTTGTGCCGTATGACCACAGCGCAAGAGAAGTATAACCTGTGCCGGCTCCTGACCTCACATATGCTCCGTCGCCGGAGTTTACGGTCCCCATCGCGGGATAAGTACCTGAAGCAGATGCGTCAGTTCTTGAGTCATCTGCGATATCCTCTTCCATAAGCGGCTCCTCGGCAGGTATCTCCTCTTCGGTTACTTCAGGATCTTCTTCAACTGCCTGCTCCTCAGGCACTGTCTCCTCCGGAACCTCAGCGGAAGGATCCTCCGGAACTGCAGTTTCACCTTCTTCCGTGTTCTCGGTTTCCTGTGTCTCAGAAGGCACAGCCGCCTCATCATCGACCTCGATAAGGTCATATCTTACATAACCCGTGAACTCATCGCAGCTGATCTCATACCAAAGAATTCCCTGATCATCTATCTTGGATCCGAGAACTGTTACTTCCGTACCGTCTTTCAGAGCAGTAACTATCTCGTTTGAGATACCTGCATCCGTTCTGATGCTTGCTCCGTCTGTACTGCTGATGATGCCTGTAATCTCCTGCACGGTATCTGCATATGCGACCTGCGGCAGCGGAACGATCGCCAACGATACGATCATAGCGATCATCACTCCCCTGGCTGCCAGCCTGTATATATGTTTTTTAATGCAGTCTGTCATAATCTCTCCTTTTATTTGCTCGGTCCGAGCCTGCCGTCATTGTAGTGCTTACGGCAAAGGGAAACGTACATATCGTTTCCGCCGACAACGATCTGATCTCCGGACTTGACTATCTTACCGTCTACTACACGTGCGACCATGGTGGCTTTCCTTCCGCACCAGCAGATAGTTTTTATCTCCTCTATCTTATCAGCATAAACAAGCAGATAATATGAACCTTCGAACAGTTCGTTTCTGAAGTCATTCTTAAGGCCATAGCAAAGTACGGGAGTGTTGAATGAATCAACTATCTCCACAAGTTCCTCTATGTGATGCTTCTTTAAGAACTGACACTCGTCCACAAGGACGCAGTCTATATGGTGGCACTCGTTCTCCCTCATGAACAGTTCCAATATATTCGTGTCGTCATTTACGACCGTTGCGGCTCTCTGAACGCCTATTCTGGAAGTGATGACGCCTGTGCCGTATCTGTTGTCTACAGAAGGAATTAGCGTCATAACTGTCTGTCCTCTCTCCTCGTAGTTATATGCCACTTTGATGAGATCAATGGACTTTCCCGCGTTCATTGTTGAATATCTGTAATAAAGCTGTGCCATGCTGAACCTCCGATTTTTGTTTCCAATATATTATAAAACAAATCAAGACATAATTCAAGTGAAATATGTAAATCATAAATATAAAAAACCCCTTGAAATTCAAGGGGTTTCGCTTTCCAGTATATAATATTTATGTAAACCAAAATACCCTTCCCCGGGCTGCTCTGTTTTTTAACAAAAAAGACCATTCCGCATGAAAAAAGAACCTCAAATGAGGTTCTCCGCGGTTTCAATGATTCTGATTAAAGAGCACGGTTAACTAATCCGGATCTCATGCATCTTGTGCAAACGTTAGCTCTTCTTACAGTTCCGTTTTCATCAACGACTCTGACTTTCTGAATGTTTGCGTTCCATTTTCTTCTGGTGTGTCTCATGGAGTGAGAAACATTGTTGCCGGAAACTTGTCCCTTGCCGCAGATTTCGCATTTCTTTGACATGCCGTGCACCTCCTTCTTGTATTTCTGAGCCATTCGGCTTAAGCGCATAATAAAACCTGTTCGCATTCGAACATATGACAGTATATCACAGGGGATATATGAATTGCAAGAACTTTTTTAGAATAATTCCTGAAAAAATACCGATTTACATAACTATGCATTATGTATATCAATTATACCTCTCGTGAAGGACCGCTCTTCCCTCTTTTCTGGAAGCGTTCATGTCTATAACGCGCTGGTTGCTGCTTCCTCTGAAAATAAGTGTGAGATCTCTTTTATCCTTCTCGTATCTTCCGTCGATCAGTATGTCTGTAACGCCCATAAGTTTCTCGATCCAGGGATCTTTTTTCTCCAGTTCCATGAGTTCCTCATAAGTATAACCCGTGAACACTACAACATTCAAGCCTTTTTCTTTAACTTTGGAGCAAAGGCTGTAGCTTGCTTCTGCCTGGTAAAGAGGGTCCCCTCCTGACATCGTTATTCCATCCAGCAAAGGATTCTCGTCCATCGCTTTCAGTATTTTGTCTATCCCGCAATCATAGCCGCCTTCAAAATCCCATGTCTCGGGATTCTGACATTCCGGACAGTGATGGGCGCAGCCCTGAGTGAAGACTGCAAACCTGAGTCCGGGACCGTCAACTATCGACTCCTTGACTACTCCTGCGATCCTGATAGTATCTTTCATATTTTCCCTTTCATGGGGCTCTGAATGCCCCTGTGAGCAAAGTTTACCCGGCGCAGGTGCGCCGGGCCGGTAACTTATTAAAATCGTTCAGATCAGAGTTTTTCGAAACCTGTGGAAGTCTCATGCTTTACTCTGTCATGTTCTTCGGCGCGCTTGGCGTCGTTCCACTGATCCATCGTGCCTACGAGGTAGCCGGTGATACGTCTGATCCTTTCGAATCCTACGTCTCCGTCTGTCTCGGATCTTCCGCACTGAGGACACACGTTATCGATTATGCCGGTATATCCGCAGCAAGGGTCACGGTCTACAGGATGGTTTACAGAACCGTAGCCGATACCGTTCTCCTTCATGCATCTGATGACCTTCTCGAAAGCGTCCAGGTTCTTCATCGGATCTCCGTCGAGTTCGATATAGGAGATGTGTCCGCCGTTTGTCAGAGCGTGATAAGGAGCTTCGAGTCTGATCTTCTCAAATGCGTTTATAGGATAATATACGGGAATATGGAATGAGTTTGTGTAGTAATCCCTGTCGGTAACTCCGGGAATGATGCCGTATTTCTTCTTGTCGATCCTTACGAATCTTCCGGAAAGGCCTTCAGCAGGAGTTGCAATGAGTGACCAGTTGAGCTTGGTCTGACGTGCCCTCTCATCTGTCTTTCTTCTCATGAAGCTTACGATCTCAAGACCGAGTTTCTGAGCTTCCTCGGATTCGCCGTGATGCTTTCCGATAAGAGCCTTCAGACATTCTGCAAGACCGATGAAACCTACAGTAAGAGTTCCGTGCTTGATAACTTCTTCAACCGTGTCATCCGGGCCAAGCTTGTCGGAATCGATCCAGATTCCCTGTCCCATGAGGAACGGGAAGTTTCTTACCTTCTTCTGGCACTGGATCTTGAATCTGTCGTAGAGCTGATCCATAGCGGTATCGACCATGCCGTCAAGGAGTTCGAAAAAGATGTCAACATCTCCCTTGGCTTTGATGGCGAGTCTGGGAAGGTTTACTGAAGTGAAGCTCAGGTTTCCTCTTCCTGTTACGATCTCTCTTGTAGGATCGTAAACGTTTCCGATAACTCTGGTACGGCATCCCATGTAAGCTACTTCTGTCTCAGGACGGCCGGGAACATAGTACTGCTTGTTGTAAGGTGCGTCCAGGAATGAGAAGTTGGGGAACAGTCTCTTTGCTGAAGTCTCACATGCAAGTTTGAACAGGTCGTAGTTGGGGTCTCCGGGATTGTAGGAAACGCCCTCTTTTACCTTGAAGATCTGGATCGGGAAGATGGGAGTCTCACCGTGTCCGAGACCTGCCTGGGTAGCGAGCATGATCTGCTCCATTACAAGTCTTCCTTCAGGGGAAGTATCTGTTCCGTAGTTGATGGATGAGAAAGGTACCTGTGCACCCGCTCTGGAGTGCATGGTGTTCAGGTTGTGGATAAGAGCTTCCATAGCCTGATATGTCTTTCTTCTGATCTCTTTATCGGCAAACTTCCTAGCCCTTCCCTGCATCTTTTCAAGTTCAGCATCATCCACATTGGGAAGGATCTTCTTGAGTTCGACTCTCTCTATTTCCATGTAGTTGTTATCCCATGCCATGCAGGGACGAACATCATACTTGGCTTCTATATCGGTGCAGATAGCCTTTGTCTGCTCCTGACCGTCTTCAACATCCATGAGGAAATCGATCATCTTGCCCAGGTTCTGGTGATAGAGCTTCTTATAAGTCTTTCTAACGCCGGGCGCGATGCCGTAATCAAAGTTGGGAATGGACTGACCGCCGTGCTGGTCATTCTGATTGGACTGAATGGCGATACAGGCTAAGGCAGCATAGCTCTCTATGTCATTGGGTTCTCTCAGGTGTCCGTGTCCTGTGCTGAAACCTCCCTGAAGGAGTTTGGCGATGTCGATCTGGCAGCATGTCATGGTAAGAGTGTAGAAGTCCATATCGTGGATATGAATGTCTCCGTCCTCATGTGCCTTGACGTGCTTGGGATCGATGACGTACATCTTATAGAATTCCTTGGCGCCTTCGGAACCGTACTTGAGCATGGTGCCCATAGCGGTGTTTCCGTCGATATTTGCGTTCTCACGCTTGATATCGTTGTCCTTGGCATCCTTGAAAGTGAGATCCTCATATATTCTCATGAGCTTGGTATTCATCTCACGTGCTCTGGTACGCTCAGCTCTGTAAAGGATGTACTCCTTGGCTGTTCTTGCGTGGCCGTTCTCGATGAGGACCTTCTCTACAGCGTCCTGGATCTGTTCAACTGTAGGTACCTGATTGTGGCAGACATCTAAGAGGTATTCCTCTACTTCCTTTGCGATCTCAAGGGAAAGGTCGTGGTCCTTACCCCCAAGAACTTGTGCTGCCTTGAAGATCGCGTCGGCTATCTTATTGATGTCATAATCAACAGTACGGCCGTCGCGCTTGATGATTTTTTTGATTCCGTTCATGGATGACTCCTTTCTTGTTATGAGCACGAGCGGTTGTGGCTTTTACCACAACATCTTGTGGCTCGAGTACTACTATAATACCAAATTTTGGGTTTGTCAACAGAAAGTTTTTTAACAAAAAACGCGCATGGAGCCGATGTTTCCAAGCGCGTTTACATATAATTTTTGAGCGTAAATCGAAATTTTTTATTTTATTTTTTAATAAACAACAAACACTATATATAGTTATCTGTTATACTGCACATATTCCTCGCGGAGTATGGACATAAGGTTGAGATCGATATAGCTTCCGTTCTTTTTTCCGGCATGACGCATGCAGCCCTCATCCTTGAAGCCGCATTTAAGGTAAAGGTTATGAGCGCGTTTATTGGCAGTCATATAGTCCAGAGTCACTCTCTCGCACTTCATATCTTCAAAGGCGAACCTGATAACTGCTCTTAAGGTATCTTCTCCAAGTCCCAGTCCTCTCAGTCCGACTTCACCGACGTATATCCTCGTGATATCCAGAGAATCGTAATGATGATCTATCCTGGAGATATATACCCTTCCGATGGGCGTATCATCCTTCCTGAGGCATACGGTGAGATCAAGCTGCGACGGATCATCCGCCCTTCCTCTTATCTCATCCGCGATCTCCATAAGATCACGGCCTTCATCTATCGTAAAGAACTCCGTCACCTCATGTTTCGTTTCCCAGTAAGCAAACAGATCCCAGTCAGCTTCAACTGTCTCTCTCAGATATACCTTTTCTCCTTCGATCTTCATGGTTCCTCCCCGACCCTCAGGTCCTGTCGTCAAAATCCTCTTCTTCGGTCTCTATGTGAGTGTCTTTGTTCTTAGTAATAGCATCTATGACCTCTTCAATGGATACTCCCTCACCGTGAGCTATTGAAGCGAGGTCGTCATATTCATACTTTTCACGGCTTACGCCGTATCCGGAGGACTGTTTCTTTCTTATCTCTCCGAAGGGTGAATCCACAGTTACAACTTCCCTCTTAAGCGCATATCTTCTGCTTACGTTCTCACGGATACCCAGCGTTGTCGTATACTTGAAGACAGCCTCGACCATAGCATCTCTCTTCTCTTCCCTGCAAAGCACTGTAAGCAGCACTCCCGGACGGAACTTCTTCATATTGACAGGAGTAGTATATACTTCCACCGCTCCCAGCTCAAAGAATCTGTCGCAGGCAAAGCCTATCCTTTCAGGTGTCATATCGTCCAGGATCACAGTGAGTTCCGTGATCTCATCCATACCGCCATTTTCCTCACCGATGACCGTGCGGAGCACATTGAGCTGAGGAAAATCCTTTTTCCCCATGCCGTATCCCATAGCCTCGGTAGTCATTACCGGCTGAGAGCCGAAACCGTCAGCAAAATATTTGATAAGAGCCGCTCCTGTGGGCGTACACATCTCTCCGTCTATATCACCCTGATAATTAGGCACATCCATAAGAATGTTTGCCGTGGCAGGCGCAGGTACCGGAAGGATGCCGTGTGCACAGTGAACGTGGCCCTTTCCGGTCCTTACGGGCGAAACTATGATCTTGTCTGCCCCGATCTTGTCTGCAAGGTAGCAGCAGGCCGTTATATCCGCCACAGCATCCATGGCTCCGACTTCGTGGAAATGGATCTCGCTTACGGATTCCCCGTGAACTTTGCTCTCTGCCTCAGCTATGATCTTA
>CACZGZ010000010.1 GCA_902780845.1 uncultured Eubacteriales bacterium | reverse complement strand
GACAGAACGGGCGTATCTTACAGAGAAGCCAAGGACGCTCTTGAAGCATGTGACGGAAGCGTTGTTGACGCTATCATAGCGATAGAGGAGAATATCGACTCCGGTAAGGCAGGAAAGACAGGCGACTACGTCAAGGCCACCATGGTTAAGGTAAAAGAACTCGTAAACAAGGGTAATATCTCCAAGATAAGCGTTAAAAGGGGAGACGAATCCATCGTTAACATTCCTGTAAACGTAGGTATCGTAGGAGCAGTTCTCGCACCCTGGGGAGTGATCGCTGCAGCTATCGCAGCTTTCGGCTTCAAGTGCAAGGTAGAACTTACCACAGATGACGGAAAGATCATAGATGTTTCTGAGAAGGTCGAGAACGTTGCCAACACCGTCAAGGAAAAAGGAAGCGTAGTAGTTGACGAGATCAAGGAAAGAAGCGGTTCAGTCGTAGACGACATTAAGGAAAAGGCTCCCGACTACGTTGAAAAGGTAAAGGACGCTTCTCAGGACGTATTCAACAACTTTAAGGAAAAGGCTCCTGACTACGTTGAAAAGGTAAAGGACGCTTCTCAGGATGCATTCAACAACTTAAAGGAAAAAGCACCTGACTACGTTGAGAAGGTAAAGGATGCTTCCCAGGATGCATTCAACAATATCAAGGACAAGGTAGCAGGAGAAGACGATTTCGAGATCGAGATCGAGATTGAAGACGAAGATATCAACCAGGAACTCAACAAATAATCTTAATAAAGGAAGGCTGAAAGTATGAGTAACGAAGTTACAATGGAAAAAATCGTAGCATTATGCAAGAACAGAGGATTTATATTCCCCGGATCTGAGATCTACGGCGGACTTGCAAACACATGGGACTACGGTCCTCTCGGTGTTGAATTCCTCAACAACGTGAAAAAAGCATGGTGGAGGAAATTCGTTCAGGAGTCAAAGTACAACGTAGGACTTGATGCTGCGATCCTTATGAATCCCCAGACATGGGTAGCTTCAGGACACGTTGGCGGCTTTTCGGATCCCCTTATCGACTGCAGAGCCTGCAAGTCCAGATTCAGAGCTGACAAGCTTATCGAAGACTGGAACTCAGAGCACGGCATCAAGGATATGGTGGTCGACGGCTGGTCAAACGAAGAGCTTGAGAACTATATCAAGGACAACAATATCTGCTGTCCTGACTGCGGAAAGTCCGATTTCACCGGCATCCGTCAGTTCAACCTGATGTTCAAGACCTTCCAGGGAGTTACCGAGGA
Source organism: uncultured Eubacteriales bacterium (assembly GCA_902780845.1). GTDB lineage: Bacteria > Bacillota > Clostridia > Peptostreptococcales > Anaerovoracaceae > RUG754. The sequence continues at coordinate 25,434 of CACZGZ010000010.1, read as the reverse complement.
TTCAAAGGCTGAGATATATCTCAGACCTGAGACCGCACAGGGAATTTTCGTAAACTTCAGGAACGTACAGCGTTCAGCCAGAAAGAAGATACCTTTCGGTATCGCACAGATAGGAAAGTCATTCAGAAACGAGATCACTCCCGGAAACTTCATCTTCAGGACCAGGGAATTCGAGCAGATGGAGCTTGAGTTCTTCTGTGAGCCCGGAACAGACCTCGAGTGGTTCAAGTACTGGAAGGACTATTGCTGGAACTTCCTCATGAACCTTGGAATGAACAAGGAGCACCTGAGAATGAGAGATCATTCTCCTGAGGAACTTTCACATTACTCCGCAGGCACCACGGATATAGAATATACCTTCCCGTGGGGCTGGGGAGAATTATGGGGTATAGCTGACAGGACGAACTTCGACCTTACTCAGCATATCAATACTTCAGGTCAGGATCTGAGCTACGTAAATTCAGAGAACGGACAGAAGTATGTACCTTATGTTATCGAGCCATCACTGGGTGCAGGCCGTGTAAGCCTTGCATTCTTGATAGATGCATATAACGAGGAAGTACTGACTTCTGAAGACGGCAAGGAGGACGTGAGGACTGTGCTGAAACTTCATCCCGCACTTGCTCCCTTCAAGGCTGCAGTACTCCCGTTAGCTAAAAAGTTATCACCAATCGCAGAGCCGATACATGAAGAACTGTCCAAGTACTTTATGGTCGACTATGATGCAGCCGGTTCAATCGGAAAGAGATATAGAAGAGAGGATGAGATTGGAACACCATTCTGCATTTGTGTTGACTTTGATACTGAGGCCGACGGATGTGTAACTATCCGTGACCGCGACACCATGGAACAAGTCAGAATCCCTGTATCAGAGGTGCGCAATTACATTGAAGAGAGGTTGGTATTTTAACCGGCTCTCTTTGGCGTGAAAAACGCAGAAAGGAAGAGAATGGAAAACAAAATAGTGTACTCCTTCAATGAAGGATCTAAGGAGATGAGATCTCTGCTGGGCGGAAAAGGCGCCAACCTTGCTGAAATGACAAGGATAGGCCTTCCCGTACCCTTTGGATTTACTATCACCACTGAAGCATGCAACAAGTATTACGAGGATGGCAGGAAGATCACACAGGACGTTGTGGACGCCATCTATGAAAAACTCGCAGAGCTTGAACAGGTAACAGGAAAGAAGTTTGGATCAGCAGAAAACCCTCTCCTTGTTTCCGTGCGTTCAGGGGCAGTTATTTCCATGCCCGGAATGATGGACACTATACTGAATCTCGGACTTAATGACGATTCAGTAGAAGGTCTTGCAAAACGCACAGAGAACCGCAGATTCGCAATGGACAGCTACAGAAGATTTATCCAGATGTTCGGAGACGTGGTTCAGGAAATTTCAAAAGAAAAGTTCGACAAGATATTTGACGGACAGAAAGAAAAGAAGGGCGTCAAGTTTGACGTAGAACTTACTGCAGAAGACCTTGAGGAAGTCATCAGAGGTTACAAGGACCTTGTAAAGGCAGAAACGGGAAAGGATTTCCCTCAGGATCCCAGAGAGCAGCTCATTGAAGCTGTCAAGGCAGTATTCAGATCATGGATGAACGACAGAGCCATTCTTTACAGAAAGCTCAACGGTATCTCAGGCAAGCTGGGAACAGCCGTAAACGTACAGTCCATGGTATTCGGAAACATGGGAAACAATTCCGGTACAGGTGTTGCTTTCACCAGAAGCCCGTCCACTGGCGAGAACAGGATATTCGGAGAATTCCTCGTTAACGCACAGGGTGAGGATGTTGTAGCGGGTGTCAGAACTCCGCTCAATATCGAAGAAATGGAGAAGGCTTTCCCCGAGGCTTACAAGGATTTCGTAAGGATCGCAAACCTTCTCGAAAAGCACTATAAGGACACACAGGATATGGAGTTCACCGTTGAAGACGGCAAGCTCTATATGCTCCAGACAAGAAACGGCAAGCGTACAGCACAGGCTGCCGTAAAGATCGCTGTAGATATGGTAGGCGAAGGTCTTATCGACAAGGCTACAGCTGTTACAAGACTTGAACCTCAGCAGATCGATCAGCTGCTCCATCCTATGTTTGCGGCTGACGAGCTCAAGAAAGCAAAGGACATCGCCAAGGGACTTCCTGCATCTCCCGGAGCGGCCTGCGGACACATCTACTTCTCAGCTGATGAGGCTACAGAAGCCGCTGCAAACGGTGAGAAGGTCATCCTCGTAAGAGCGGAGACATCACCTGAAGACCTTGCGGGAATGGTTGCAGCTGAGGGTATCCTCACAGCCAGAGGCGGTATGACTTCACACGCTGCAGTAGTTGCCAGAGGAATGGGCAAGTGCTGCGTTGCAGGATGTTCAGCAGCAAGGGTAGACGAGGAGACCAAGACCGTATCATTCGAGTCCGGCGTTTCCTTCAAGGAAGGAGATGTTATCTCCATAGACGGATCCACAGGTTTCATCTATGGTGAAGCCATAAATACTGTAGAACCCGACGTTTCAGGAGACTTTGCTACGCTCATGGGCTGGGCGGACGAGATAAGGACGCTTAAGGTCAGAGCCAACGCAGACAATCCCAGAGACGCTAAGCAGGCTGTGGAATTCGGATGTGAAGGAATCGGTCTTTGCAGGACCGAGCACATGTTCTTCGAGGAAGAAAGAATACCTGCCATCAGAAGGATGATCGTAGCTGAAACAGCTGAAGAGAGAAAGGCTGCTCTTGATATAATCAGACCTTTCCAGCAGGGAGATTTCAGAGAGATGTACAAGGTACTGGGAGAGATGCCCATGACCGTCAGACTCCTGGATCCTCCTCTCCACGAATTCCTTCCTCATACCGAGGAGGAGATCAGAGATCTCGCAAAGACGATGAATATCAGCTATGAGAGACTCCAGGGCACAGTTGATGAGCTCCATGAGCTCAATCCTATGCTCGGAACCAGAGGATGCAGACTTGCAGTTCTTTATCCGGAGATCGCAGAGATGCAGACCGAAGCCATAATCGGCGCAGCTATAGAAGTAAAGAAGGAATGCGGTTTCAATATCGTTCCTGAGATAATGATACCTCTCGTAGGTGAAGCCAGAGAACTTACCTTCGTAAAGGAAAAGGTAGTGGAGACCGCTGACAGGATGATAGAAGAAGCAGGTATCGAGATGAAGTACATGGTGGGAACCATGATCGAGATACCCAGAGCAGCTCTTACGGCAGATGAGATCGCCAAGGACGCTGAGTTCTTCTCATTCGGAACCAATGACCTTACCCAGATGACTCTGGGCTTCTCCAGAGACGACACAGGCAAACTCCTTGAGTACTATGTCGATAAGGGAATCTATGAAGAGGATCCTTTCAAGACTATAGACGTCGACGGAGTAGGCAAGCTCGTTGAGATGGCTGTTAAACTCGGCAAGCAGACAAGACCCAATATCAAGCTCGGCATCTGCGGAGAGCACGGCGGAGATCCGAAGAGCATCGATTTCTGCCACAGGGTGGGCCTGACATACGTATCATGTTCACCTTTTAGAGTTCCTATTGCAAGACTGGCTGCTGCCCAGGCTGCAATAAAGAACAGATAAGTCGCTATTGACCGCGTATCATGACAGATCCACGGTACAGAAAGGATAACTGTGAAAGGTATACTTTACACTTTTTTCATATCAATGGTCCCTGTTATTGAACTGAGGGGAGGGATCCCTGCAGGAGTGGCAGCAGGACTCCCGGTATTCTGGGCTGCTTTGGTATCCATTATCGGAAATATGATACCGGTGCCTTTTGTACTCTTCTTCATCAGAAAACTGCTGGTGTGGATGGAGCAGAAGAGCAGCCTGCTCGGGAGGTTCGCAAAGATGCTCAGGGACAAGGCTGACGCCAATAAGGAAAAGGTCCTGAAATATGAATTCTGGGGTCTGGTCCTTCTGGTCGCCATACCGCTTCCGGGAACGGGAGCGTATACCGGCGCATTGGTAGCTGCCATGGTTGATATGCAGATCAAGAGAGCTGTACCTGCCATATTTATAGGCGTAGTCATAGCGGCAATAATAGTAAGTCTGGTTACTACCGGTGTAGTGGCTATGTGGTAAAGAGAAACGCACACATGAAAGACTTTGGCATTAAAAGGGTACTGGAACCCAAGGGCTCCATACCCGTAGCGGCATGGAAACTTGATAATTCAAAGAAGATCCGGTCTGATGAGATCCGGATCTCTTTGGATTGGATAGATTTTGAAAGAGACAATATGGACCAGATCGCTTCGATCTCGGGATATGATCAGGCAGAGACGAGAGCCCGTATCATGAAGATCGTAGAGGAGAGGGGAAAGTTCCATAACCCTTACACTGAATCAAGCGGAGTTTTTTCGGGGATCATAGAAGCCTGCGGCAAGAACGTGGATCTGGATTCCAAGGGACTCAGGATAGGAGACAGGGTAGTGGCTGCCTGTCCTCTGGCAGGCCTTCCCATGTATCTGGAAGAGATAACCGAACTGGATTTCAACTACAGCCAGGCCAAGGTGAAGGGATACGTGATCTGCTTTGAGACCACCAACCTTTACCGCGTTGATGACAGCATAACGAACATCCAGCATCTTCTGAGGGCTATCGATGAAGAAGGAAACTTCGAGGGCATACAGTATGAACTCATGACCCACAGGTCGAGAAACGTTGCCGTCGTAGGAAGCAATCTGGCTGAAGCGGTCCTCTATTCAAACCTGGTCAAGAAGACGTGGTTCGGAGACTGCAGGGTCACCTTCATAATGGATAAAGCCTATCTTTACGAGGGAATGGAGGAGGACCTCAGGGAGGTATTCGGAAACGCCGCAGACAGGATCATCGGAGTCAGCCTGTCCAGTCCCTATGAGGCCGGCCTTGAAGTGGTCAGGAGCGAAGAAGGCAGACTGTTCGACTGTACGATAAACCTCGAGAATATTGCGGGATGCGACAGCTTCACGGCGCTGATCACCAGGAATAAGGGTGAGATCTGCTTCATAAGCATGAGCAACAGATACAATCAGAGCATGCTCGCAGCGGATTCCATGGGCAAGGAAGTCTTCTTCTACGCACTGGACGGATTCAAGGATACGACCTTCGAGTTTTCCAGAGAACTGGTAGAGTATTCCAGGTCATGTCTTGAAAGGCTTGACAGCTTCTATGCTGAAAAGACTTCTCAAAGAGGAATGCCTATACTGGAGGCATCCCTGGGAGAGAGGACGAAGAAAGCCGCAAAGAATATCGACAACTTCATTTACGAGTCTCCGAAGACCGGTGAAATGGTCGAGGAGATCCTGAACATCGCCCGCTACGACGCGAACGTGATCATTCAGGGAGAGACCGGTTCCGGAAAGGAAAGAGTATTCGATCTGATTCTGCAGAATTCCCTTAGAAGGGATAAACCGGCCATAAAGATAAACTGTGCCACCATCCAGGAAAACCTGGCAGAAAGCGAGTTTTTCGGCTATGAAAAGGGATCTTTCACAGGAGCTTCATCAGACGGAAAAGAAGGATACTTCTCCCTTGCGAACAACGGAACTCTGTTTCTGGATGAGATAGGAAGTCTGCCCCTTGACATGCAGGCCAAACTTCTCAGAGTCCTTCAGGAGAACACTTTCTATAAGATAGGAGGGACTGAACCCATACATGTCAACGTAAGGGTCATCGTGGCGAATAACGTACCTCTCAAAAAACTTGTCGAAGAAGGAAAGTTCAGAGAAGACCTCTATTACAGACTGAATATATGTCAGATAAACGTTCCGCCTCTGAGAGCCAGAACGGAGGACATAGTTTGCCTTGCAGATGCCTTCCTTGAGAATTACAGCAGGAAGTACGGCATAGCAAAATCATTCTCTGCCGACGCCTACAAGGAACTCATGACATATCACTGGCCGGGAAACGTAAGGGAACTGGAGAACACAGTTCACAGGCTCTACATCACTGAAAGAAGCGATGTGATAGACGGCGATGATGTGAACGGAATGCTGAATGAAAGCGTGTTCGATGACGTGGTCGTGGACGTCAAAAATGAGTTCAGCAGAGAGAAGGATCTGAACTTTGATTCAATAATGAGTCAACAGGAGAAGCGTCTCATCGCTTTTGCACTTAAAAAAGAGGGCACGACGAGGGCTGCAGCGGAGTTTTTGGGAATGTCCCAGGCAACTCTTGCCAGAAAAAAGCTGAAATACGGGCTGTAACCATCAGCTATGACTCAAAAATGACTCAAAAGTTCCTTAAATGATTCAATAATGAATCGAATCGAGCGGATATGAATATGAAATGATCGTGGCTTTGGATGTTTTGACAGGCATTCGAAGCCTTTTTTTTACAAAAAACGGGTTTTTAAAAAAAATTAAAAGAATTTTTTCGCTTTCCGGAAAGTTTGGCACGCATGATGCTTTATATGTTGGCGTAAACCGAATGAATCAAATAAACTTATATAGATAATGTGGAGGGAAAGAAAAATGGATATGAAGAAATACCTTGATTTCGCTTTTGAAACTGCAGTAGATACTATCGACGTAGGAGCTTTTGATCATGATGACGCTAAGAAGATCATCATCACCGGTATGAAGGCTTTCCTTAAGAAGAACGATTTCGAATTCACAGATGAAGAGATCGAAGCAAGAGCAGAAGCAGGCCTTAAGAGACTTGCAGTAGCTGACGCTGATTTCGATACAAAGCACAGAGCTGATTCCGTAAACGCTCCCAAGGAAACCACAAGAGAAGATCTCCTTGGATATGCTTTCGATTCTGTTACAGCAACTCTCGATCTCGGCGGATTCGAGGCTGAGGACGCTGTTAAGATGGCAGTAACAGGAATGATGGCTTATTCTGCATCAAACGGCCAGAACTTCTCACAGGAAGAAGTAAAGGCTTTCGTAGCTAAGAAGATGAAAGAACTCGCCGTAGCAGACGCTGACTTCGATAAAGAGCACAGAGCTGATTCCGTAAACGCTCCTAAGGAGACTACACATGAAGACTTCCTTGAATTCGCATTCGAGTCCGTAACATCAACACTCGACCTCGGCGGATTCAGACCTGAAGATGCACTTAAGATGGCAGTTACAGGAATGAAGGCTTATGCATATGATAACAACCAGAAGTTCACAAACGAAGAGATCATCAACGCTGCAAAGAAGAAGATGAAAGAGATCTTCGGAGCTTCAAAGGATTACGAGTATCAGGATTGGTCAATGCCCAGATAAACCGGTATTAAGAGAACATCCGGGTCAGCCTTAATAGATAAGATAAGTTAATAAAGATAAATAAAGATAAGATAATTATACCGACCCTATTTTCTCTTAAATATAAAACAAAAAACTGCGTCAGAAGGCGCAGTTTTTTGTTGACTGGGGAGAAGGGGATATAGTATATTAGTTTATAGAAAAAACATCTTTAAATCGGTACAGAGAGACCGGCAAGATCTAACATAGGGTGACAGATATGCTTTAACTTGACTTGCCGCGGGGCAGGTCTTTTTTGTTGCATAGACCCCGTGCCAGGCAGATGTTTTTAGGAAATTATCACTGGTAACCATAAGGAGGAAATTATGGGAAAGACACAGAATCAAACAGCCATCTATGACGCCAGAAAAGAACTGGGTCACGGCAAGGTGGCAATACTGGGACTTCAGCACATGTTCGCCATGTTCGGCGCGACTGTACTCGTACCCATCATCACAGGTTTAAGCGTATCTACAACACTTTTATTCGCGGGACTTGCAACGCTGTTCATGCACGTTGTGACAAACTTCAAGATTCCTGTATTCTTAGGCTCATCCTTCGCATTCCTCGGAGGATATGCAGCGGTCAAGGCTGCCGGAGTGGCAATGGGATATTCCGACAGGGTCTCCCTTAACTACGCATGTATAGGCGTTGCCTGCGCAGGACTTGTATACTTCGTCCTCGCACTTGTCTGCAAGGCCTTCGGTTCCAAGAGGGTAATGAAATTCTTCCCTCCTGTAGTTACAGGACCCATCATCCTGGCCATCGGCCTTATCCTGGCACCTTCTGCCATCAACAACTGCTCCACCAACTGGCCCATCGCACTTGTAGCCATCCTGGTGGTTATCATCTGCAATATCTGGGGTAAAGGAATGATCAAGATCGTTCCCATCCTTCTCGGAGTTATAGTTTCCTATGCTTTTGCTGCTGTTACGGGAAACGTCGATTTCTCAGCGATAGCAGACGCTCCCTGGATCGGACTTCCCGTTATCTGGGAGAACACAGGACTCTCGATCTTCACTGAAGGCAGTGTTGATGCAGGTCTCTTACTTACAGCCATCATAACCATCGTTCCCATCTCATTTGCTACCATGATGGAGCACGTTGGCGACATCTCCGCCATCGGAGGAACGGTAGGAAAGAACTTCATCGAAGATCCCGGTCTCCACAAGACCCTTATCGGTGACGGTATCGGAACATCCATCGCATCACTGTTCGGAGCTCCCGCAAACACCACCTATGGTGAGAACACCGGAGTTCTCGCTCTTACCAAGGTATATGATCCCTTCGTAGTAAGGCTTGCAGCCTGCTACGCTATGGTGCTCTCATTCTGCCCCAAGTTCGCGGCAGTGATCGAGATCATGCCCGCAGCTACCATCGGCGGCGTATCCATCATCCTCTACGGTATGATCTCCGCTATCGGTATCAGAAACATGGTTGAAAACAAGACTGACTTCCAGCAGTCAAGAAATATCATCATCGCAGCCCTCATCATCGGCCTTGCTCTCGGAATCAACTTCTCCGATGCAGGAGCAGTAAGCTTCATGATCGGCTCCATGAGCGTAAACCTTTCCGGACTTGCAGTCGCTTCCATCGTAGGTATCGTGCTCAACGCCATCCTTCCCGGAAGAGATCAGGCCTTCGGAGACCAGCCGGACGAGACGCTGGCATCATCTCTCGGAAAGTATTGATCCCCTTTAAGAGGTGACCAAAATGAAAATAAAAGCTGAGATCATGAACGGAGATCAGATGAGACGGGCCATCAAGCGCATGTCTCACGAGATCCTTGAGAGAAACTCCGGCGCGGATGATCTGGTCCTTCTCGGGATAGTAAGCCGCGGTGTACCGCTGGCTGAAGAGATAGCTAAAAATATCCTGGACATAGAAGGGGCGGTCGTCCCCGTAGGGAAACTTGACGTCAAGGCTTTCGATGACAGGAAGAAGGTGGATCCGATGGAAGTAGCCCCGGATCCCGGAGTTGATATCGACGGGAAAAAGGTGATCCTGGTGGACGACGTCATCTACACCGGACGTACTACCAGAGCTGCTCTGGATGCCTGCTCGTCACTGGGCCGTGCCCGGAAGATACAGCTGGCAGTGCTGATCGACCGCGGACACCGCGAAATACCCATCAGGGCTGATTACGTCGGAAAGAACGTACCTACTTCTCATGAGGAGAGGGTGAACGTAAGGATAGCTTCCGTCGACGGCACCGATGGAGTCCAGCTTGTGGAAAACGAGTAAAGCATTGTAATATCAAAGGCAGAGCTTAACAGCAATTTAAAAAGAATTACAATCACTATGAAAAAATTATCAGAAAAGACAGGCATAAAAAAAGAACAGATACTGTATCTGCTCCTAGCTGACGTATTTTATGCCATGGCTCTTAACCTGTTCTATGTAGGCAACAAGATCGCTGCAGGAGGGTTTGCAGGTCTGGCCACCGTAATAAACTCCTTCATACCGATCCCTATCGGAATAGCTGTGTTCATCATGACAATCCCGTTGGTCATTGTTGCCTGGAAGGTAAAGGGAGCTGCGTACACGCTGATGGCACTGGCAACTACCGGTGTGTATTCACTTATAGTGGACTTGCTTTCATTCCTTCCTACGGTAACAGATGACAAGCTTGTGGCTGTGGTATGCGGAGGGATCTTTTACGGACTCGGGGCGTCCATGGCCATCAAGGCGCATATGTCATCGGGAGGTACGGATCTTCTCGGAAAGGTGCTTATCACCAAATTCAGGACTCTTACCATAGGAACCATACAGATGGCGATCGACGGCACTATCGTGATAATCGCAGCCATAGCCTTCAAGGATATCGGAGCTGCCATATATGCGATACTTGCCATAGGCGTATGTGCGGTGGTTACAGATCTGATGAACAAGGGATTCAACCGCGCTCAGATGTTCCTCATCTTCTGCGATAAGAACCAGCAGGAGATATCGGATGCCATCCTCTTTAAGATGGGCAGGGGAGCTACAGCCTTTAAAGGTGTAGGGCAGTATTCCAACAGCGAAAAGGACATTCTCATGGTCGTAGTCAAACCCAATGAGACTCACATACTCAAGTCCATCGTTCAGCAGCTGGATCCAACCGCTTTCATGGTCCTTGTATCCGCCAACGAGATCATAGGCGAAGGATTCGAGGACACGAACCTCACCGAAACTATGCAGGAAAAGAAGATGATCGAAGAGGCCATAGCGGCTGACGATCGCGAAAAATGATCGATAAGTTTGAAACAGACCCTCTCCGGATTTTCTGGAGGGGGTCTTTCAGCAAGAAAATGAGATTTTTTGGCATTACGGTAGAGTTGAATAATTATGATTATTTTGTTAAAATAAAACTAAGTATGAAAAGATCCTAAGGAGGACAGCCATGAAATTAGTAGTAGTAGGCGGTGTTGCAGGCGGCGCGTCAGCAGCTGCCAGAGTCAGGAGACTTGATCCGTCCGCCGAAGTAGTAGTATTTGATAAAGGCGATTACGTTTCATATTCCAACTGTTCGCTTCCATATTATCTGGGAGGCGTGGTTACCAGTGACCGCGCGCTCATTATGATGACGCCCGAGGGGTTCAGAAAGAGCCATGACATAGACGTGAGGGTCAGAAGGGAAGTCACCGCGATCGACCGTGAAAAGAAAGAAGTTACAGTACTTAATCTGAACACCGGAGAGGAATACAGAGAGTCGTACGACAAACTGGTCCTCAGTCCCGGTGCAAGACCCGTCATGCCGGCTTCGATAAAAGGCATATTCGGTTCCAACGTATATTCAGTGAGAACGGTAAACGACGTTGTCAAGATCAATGATGCCGTAGCTGCATCCCCCGAGAAGAAGGTCACCGTTGTGGGCGGTGGTTTCATAGGGATCGAGGTGGCAGAAAATCTGGCTAATAAAGGCTGTGAAGTCACGCTGGTGGAGGGTTTGGATCAGATCCTTCAGCCCTATGATTATGATATGGTACAGATGCTCCATAAAGAAATGGACGACCATGAGGTAAAACTGTATCTGAATTCCACCTTAAAGGAGATCTGCTCAGACCATATTGTTATCGAAAAGGGCGGAGAAGAACTGGAACTGGAGTCTGATCTGGTGGTAATGGCTATCGGTGTGCGACCCGAAACAGATCTTGCAAAAGCATGCGGCCTTGAGATAGGCGAGACCGGTGGGATCAAAGTCAACAGCAACTTCCAGACCAGCGATCCGGACATCTACGCAGTGGGAGACGCCATAGAATTCCCGAACCTTCTCACAGGCAAGCCCGGAAGACTGGCTCTGGCCGGACCTGCACAGAGGCAGGCGAGAGCTGCAGCTGACCACATGTACGGAAGAGAAAATCACCTCAGGGGATATATAGGATCTTCCTGCATCAGAGTGTTCGGGCTGAATGCAGCTGCTACCGGCCTCAATGAAAAAGCATGTCAGAAGGAGGGAATAGATTATGACTACGTCATCATCTTCCCTACGGACAAGGTAGGCATCATGCCCAACGCCCACTATATGGCATTCAAACTCATCTTTGAGAAACCTACGGGAAAGATCCTCGGAGCTCAGGCCATAGGCAAGGGCGAGGCTGACAAGAGAGTCGATGTAATAGCCGCCATGATCACCATGGGGGCCACCCTTGAAGACCTTAAGGAACTGGAACTCTGCTATGCCCCTCTGTTCTCAACAGCAAAGGACGTTGTAAACTTCGCAGCACTGGTAGGACTTAACGTTCTGAACGGGGACATCAAACAGGTCCACTTAAAGGATGTAAGAGAACTTGTTGAATCAGGCGCATACATCATAGATGTCAGAGAACCGGGAGAATTTGCAGCAGGGCATATCAAGGGAGCGCATAACATCCCTCAGAGCGAGATCCGTCAGAGACTGGATGAGATCCCTACAGACAGACCGGTATATCTCCACTGCAGATCCTCACAGAGATCCTACTACTGCTGCTGCGCACTGAAGGGCAGGGGCTTTGATAACGTAGTGAACATTCAGGGATCATTCCTGGGAATCAGCCTCTACGAATATTTCAATGACAAGACCATGGGAAGAGAGCCCATAGTGGATAAATACAACTTCAAGTAAAAGGATATAAGGAGAGAAAAAATGACTGATTATTCCAAACTCACACCTGAAGCTAAGGAAGCTTTGGTTGTTAAGGCAAAAAACGTAGGATACTCCACAGAGACCCTTTACGGAAACTGTATCCAGAGCACACTTCACGGCATCTACAGAGCTTTTCCTGATTTCGGTATCACCGAAGATATGTTAAGAGGCTGCTTCGGGCTGGCCGGAGGATGCGGATGCTGCCTGGACGGCACTTGCGGAGCTCTTCTGGGAGCAGCATGGACGATCTCAATGTCAAAGGGAAGACCCATCTCTGATCTTGGCGGAAACTATGAGGAGTGCCACGCTATGGTAAGAGACGTAGTAGAGACCTTCAAGAAGCAGTACGGCGGAAGCATCCTTTGCAGAGACGTTCTGGCTCATAACATGGGAGAGGCCTATGACTGGAAGACTCCTGAAGGAGACCAGGGATACATGGAGCACTTCGGAACTCATCACTGCGCTACAGCTGTTCAGTTCTGCACTGAGATCGTAGCCAGGATGATCGTTGACGGAACTCTCAAGCCGATCAAATAACAGCTTAAGGATAACCCGGAAACATGCCGTATGACTCATTTGAGCCATACGGCTTTTTTATTGCATTTTTTAGGGCTACCTAAAGATAATTATATAAATCCCAAACTTAGATAAAGAAGACACACTTCCGTTCGGTATATTATTAAATCAGTAAAACGGAGGTATTGTTATGAGTAAATTTGTCTTTGACAACAGCCCGGGGATCAAAGTACTGACTGAGGATCAGGTAAAGAAGGTCCATCAGGAAGCACTGAGAGTCCTTGAAAATATGGGAGTTATCTTCGACTATCCCGAAGCGCGCGAAGTCTTAAGGAACGCAGGCTGCAGGGTGGATGAGGAAACAAAAAAAGTATATTTCCCTCCTGAACTTGTAAATAAGTGCATAGAGACTGCACCCGAGACCTTCGATCTGTACGACAGAAACGGTGAGTATTACTGCACCTTCGGTGACGGTAAGACCAGGTTCAATCCCGGTTCCAGTTCATCAAATATCCTGGAGTCGGACGGAAAGACCGTAAGGCTTTCTGCCGTAAGAGACCTGAAGCTCCTCACCAAGGTCGCTCAGAGTCTGCCGCACATCGATTTCGTATCTTCATCAGTAGTATGCGAAGAGGCACCCGGAGAACTGGGATCACAGTATCTCTACTACACTGAGATGCAGAACTCCATTAAGCCAATTATCGGCGGTTCCACCGATGTGGAAGGCGTACCCAGGACATTCAAGCTCCTTAAAGCCATTCTTGGCTCTGAAGAGGCCGTAAGAACGAAACCGTATACTATCTTCGATATCTGCATAACCTCTCCGTTCAAGTGGTCAGGGATAGGTGCCAGGAACATGGTGGACTGCGTGAAGTATGACATCCCCATCGAGATGATATCAGCTCAGATAGCAGGAGCTACCGGTCCGGTAACTCTGGCAGGCGCACTTCTGGAGCACACCGTAGAGATGCTCTCGGGACTGGTTCTCATCCAGGTAATGAAGCCGGGCTTCCCGACGGTATACGGAGGAGCTCCCTGCATATTCAACATGCATACCATGTATACTCCCATGGAGTCCATGGAATGCAGTATGATAACTGCAGGCTACGCTCAGATGGGCAAGTATTACGGACTTCCGATCCATACCTACGCTGCCATGTCCGACGGAAAGATCGTGGACTATCAGGCAGGTTCCGAGACTGCAAGATCAGGGCTGATGGCTCTCGAAGCAGGATTCGACAACGTATCCGGAGCAGGCGGACTGAACGTCATCGCTGAAATGAGCATAGAGAAGCTCGTTATAGACAATGACTTCATAGGAACGCTGAAATTCCTTGAAAAGGGCATGAGATTCGACGACGATGCTCTAGCAGGCGATCTTCTTATCGAAGTCGGACCTGCAGGGAACTTCATGGGAAAGAAGCACACCCTGAAGAATTACCGTAAAGAGCAGAACTACTCGAATATCACCTTCAATTATGAAGAGAGAGCTATCTGGGAAAAAGAAGGCTCCCCCGACATAATGGACAGGGCAAGGGATTACGTGAACGGCCTTAGAGATAAGGTGATCTGCCCTATAACGGAAGAGCAGAGAAAAGCTCTTGACGAAGCCTTCATCGAGGTTTGCGCCGATGCAGGCCTTTCGGAAGAGACCGCAAGAGATCTCATCAGAAAATACGATGAGGCATAAACAGTTTATTAAAGGGTTTTCCTTAATAAATATATTACGAAAGTGTGATTTTATTATTCGTTATCATTCATTTGATTATTAGAAAGGAGACGTACAGGATTTTCCCGTACAAATAATTCTATGGGTAAAAAAATTCCAATGTGGCAGATCCTGATCTGCGTAGTATTCACACTGGGAATCATCATGTATTCCATCTTCCTGTCATACGGTGAAGCCCATATGCCTTTGATCCTGTCCTCCGCTCTCGTCTGCATCGTAGCGGCACTGAACGGCTGGAAATGGAACGTAATGGAAAAAGGTATGATCGCGGGTATCAACCGTTCCATGCAGGCAAACCTTATCCTCCTTACAGTAGGTATGCTGGTATCCACCTGGAAGGCCGGCGGAATCATTCCTTCCATGATCTACTATGGACTGAATATCATCAATCCTTCCATATTCCTGGTAACAGCCTGCCTGCTTTGCTCCATCGTATCTCTGGTTATAGGTTCATCCTATACCACAGCAGGTACCATCGGAGTAGCAATGATCGGCATCTCGATCGGTCTCGGTATTGATCCCGCCATGACAGCAGGCGCAGTAGTATCCGGCTCATACTTCGGAGACAAGATGTCCCCCATGTCAGATACCACAAACCTTGCACCCGGCGTTGCAGGATCAAATATCTTTGACCACATCCGTCACATGGTTTACACCGTAACACCTTCCTACATCATAGCACTTGTAGTATTCTTCATCCTCGGAAGAGGAGCTGCTCCGAATGGCGAGATCCAGATGGAGATGAAGGACGTACTCCAGGAAGCTATCCAGAACGAGTTCGTAGTAAGCCCGCTTCTGATACTACCCGTTATCCTGCTTCTTGTAGCAGTAATCCTGAAGGTTCCCGCAATACCCGCTATGTTCTTCAGCGTTATCATGGGACTCTTCTGCATGGGAGTTGTACAGCACATCAGCTTTGGTGACTTCTTCAGCATCATGCACTATGGATATGAGTCAATATCATCAGACATTCCTCTTTCAGATGACTACAGTGTAGCCGACGTGGTCGGCGGAGGCGGATTCGACGGAATGCTGTGGACTGTATCCATCGTACTCTGCTCAATGTCATTCGCAGGAGTTCTGGAAGTAACAGGAATGCTGGGACAGCTGGTAGAAGCCATCCTGAAGGTAGCAAAGACAAACGGCCTTCTGGTACTCGCTACTATCTGCACATGCATCTTTGTAAACCTGCTTACTGCAGACCAGTATCTGGCAATCATCCTTCCCGGAAGAATGTATCGTCAGGCTTTCGAAGACAGGAAACTGAAGGCAAAGAACCTTTCAAGGTGTCTGGAAGACTCCGCTACTCTTACATCACCGCTGATTCCCTGGAACGTTTGCGGCGCTACCATGACAGGCTTCCTCGGACAGCCTACAGCAGCATATGCCAAGTATGCGGTGCTTAACTACGTCAATCCGATAGTATCCATAATCTACGGCTTCACCGGATTCACAATGGAAAAGATGACGGATGAAGAGTATGAGAAACTTATCGAGATGAGAGAAGCTGAAGCAGAAGCTATGAAGAAGGAGCTTGAAGCATAACCGAAAGGACATCAGATCTGATAAAACCATATATGCATAATATTGATACTTTCGTAATTAAGAAAGAGGAGCAGGCCGGCCTGCTCCTCTTTTATTTTTTAGGGTTCATTATGAATGCTGTTCGCGGTATTTTCCCGGTGTGAGTCCGGTGTGCTTCCTGAAAACTTTGGTGAAATAACTCTGGTCATCGAAGCCGGAGGCCGTAGCGGCATCCAGTATGCTGAGACCTGTATTCTTAAGCAGTTCCTCAGCCTTAGATATCCTGAGTTCCATGAGATATTCGCTGAAGGTCTTTCCCATCTCACGGGTGAAGAGGGATGAGAAATAGGTTGGATTGACATGGAGGCTTTTGGAGATATCCGAGAGGGTTATCTTATCCGTGTAGGATCTGTTTATGATCCTCAGACCCTGAGTGATAAGGGCTGAAGAACCGGAATATACCGAAGACACCATGTTTTTAGCCAGATGGTCAAGGATGGATCTGAAAGTTTCGGTGAGCTCCTTCTGGGAATCTGAGTTGTTTATCCTGTTAATGATGTCAAGATCCACATCCATGAATTCGCCGAACTGCATTCTCGTCTCATCTGATAATGATTTTATAATGGTAGCGGTGACCCAGAGGGCCATCGTTTTTATCTCATTCAGATCTCCGAGACAGACTACGGAAAGGCGGTCCATAATGGCGAGCATCAGTTCCTCGGATCCGGCTGCATTTCCCATTAATATGGAATCTGTCAGCTGCTTTTCGAGATCGTACGGGAAGGAAAGATCCTTCTGCTCTTTTTTTGTTTTCCTTATCCTGGCGCTGTTAAGCACCTGTTCCTCATAGAGCTTTCTGGGACCCTTGTAATCTCCGGGAACGCCGAGAGCTGATATTATGCTGTTATAGAAGAGCAGCGAAAGGTGAGATACCTCATCGGGCGTCATAACAGGCATATCTTTTGCGAAATTGACGATATTATCCGTTTCAGTTTCGTCAAGGCCATTCATCCTGACAAATTTTCTGAGGTTGGTGTTCCTGAGTTTTTTGAGTATAAAGGGACCGGCTATGAAGAAACCGCTGGGGCTTCCCTCGGTCACCAGGGGGACTGCGATGTTTGAAAGCCCGGCACTGCAGAGAAACACGTATGGTTCTCCCAGATCTGAAGAAAAATCCCCTGCAAAGGACAGCAGGCTGCGGCATTTGCTGTTCTTGTGGGAATAGACGCGGAACAGATTGCATACCTTTTTTTCGGAAGCATATTCGTCCATTATTTCTCCCTTTTTTGAAAAAAAGGTCACAGGAACTCCTGTCATGCATGAGAATGCCTTAAGCGACGCGTCAAGGTGATCATATACCTCTTCTGAAATGAATTGTCCTCTGAGATCTGTTCTGCTCATTGTAATATCTTCCGCAGTCTGAACTATATCTTATATGACGATTATATCATGGTTTATCAAAAATAATTATACAAAAAACTTAACATATGTTAAAATAACTATAAATCGTTTAAGAATCATTATCGGAGCTTGATATGGAAGACAGGTTCAGTAAACTGTTTGAAGAGGCTAAAAATTCCATAATAGAGGGTGATGAGGACCTGGCCCTTGAGATCGTTAAGAGGGCAGATGAAGAGGGCGCTGACCTGATGGATCTTCTGCTTAACGGATTCGGGGCGGGAAATGAAGCGGTAGCGGATGACTTCGACAAGAAAAAAATATCCATAGCGGAACTGATCTACGCTACTGAGATAATGAAAAGCGTTACAGAGGAGACATTCAGCCTGCTGGATCTTGCAGGGAAGGCAGGAGCGGTATCATCTGATAAATGCAGGGTGCTCCTCGCCACTGTGGCCGGAGATATCCATGATATAGGCAAGACTATAGTCGCGGCTTTCCTGAGAAGCGCAGGCTTCGAAGTTATAGACCTCGGATGTGAAGTTCCCGTGGAAGCTATAGCTACTGCCGCCAAGGAATTCAATGTGGACATAATAGGCACCAGCGCGCTTCTTACCACTACTATAAAGGAACAGAAGAAACTTGAAAAGTATTTAAGGGAGACCGGTGAAAGAAATAACTACATAACCATGGTAGGAGGAGCGCCGGTGACACAGCGCTGGGCTGAGAAGATTGGAGCGGACGGTTACTCGGACTCCGCGAGGGATGCGGTTTCCAAAGCGCTGGAACTGATCTCAAAGAAAAATAAAGACCGGTAACTGAAATTTTCATTTTATAAAATATGCAAAATATGACATCGACCTTTTCTCCAAAAGAGAAGAGGTTTTTTGTTTGGCAAAAAACTAAAAACAATCAAATAAATAAAAATAGCAATAAAATACATATATTTTTCTAAATCTTATAAAATATTTTAACGAACCATCCTATAAAAAGCAACCAAGTCAATAAAAAAAGCAAGCAAGTTATGAAACCCGTTTAATGGGATGTTAAAATATAATCAGGTGTTATTATACGCATCTGAGTGTTTATATTTTTTTATAGATGCTCGACAGGAATTATTTTTATTAACGTTTTAGGAGGTTTATTATGGCTGAAACCAGAAAAGCCGGGGAACGTCTCCCCAGTAAGATCGAGGCCGCCCTTCCTATCATCGTGCTGTTAGGGCTGATGCTTGCAAACAGCCGTCTTGGATGGGGACAGGATCCTCACATGTACGTGCTTATCGCAGCCTGCGTTATCGGTTTCATCGGTTTCCTCTGCAAGGTTCCCATCAAGGAAGTTCTTGCTGCAGGATATGATGCCATGGCACAGTCACTGGAAGCTATGTACATCCTGTTATTCGTAGGATGCTTAGTCGGATCCTTCGAAGCATGCGGTACTATTCCCGCACTCGTATTCTACGGACTGAAATTATTCACTCCTAAGATCTTCCTTCCTACGGTATGTCTGCTTTGCCTGATCGTAGCAACTGCGTTAGGTTCATCCTACACCACCACAGCTACACTTGGTATCGCATTCCTTACCATCGGTGCGACCATGGGAGTTAATCCCGGCCTCATCGCAGGAGCTGTTCTTTCCGGAGCCTGCACAGGTGATAAGTTCTCACCTCTGTCAGACACCACCAACCTTTCACCCGCTTCTGCACAGACAGGTCTTTTCGACCACGTAAGAGCACTTGTAGGAACCACAGGTCCTACATTCCTTCTTGCATTCCTTATCTACTGCGTGATCTCACTTACAGGCAACGTAGGTGAGTATGATCCCGAACTGGTACAGGGTGTATCCGATGCTATCCAGGGCAACTACAACTACATGAGCCCTGTGCTCCTGATCCCTGTACTCTTCATCATCGGTATCGCAGTATTCAAGATCCCCGCAGTTCCCGGCGTTCTTCTCGCTGCTGCAGTAGGCTGCTTATTCGCAGTTATCTTCCAGGGCGCTAACTTCGCTGACTGCATCGGAATGACCCACTATGGATATGCTACAGAGACAGGAAACGAGCTCGCTGACGCTCTGATGACCAGAGGAGGAATGGACTCCATGCTCTGGACCATCAACATGGCCCTCATCGCTATCGCAATGGGCGGTATGTATGCAAGAGTCGGCTGCATCGAGTCACTGCTCGGCGGACTGATCAAGAACATCAGAACACCTTTCCATATGTGTGTTGCCATCGTATGCTCTGCAATGTTCGTAATCCTTACCATGTGCGATCAGTACCTCGGCATGATCATTCCTTCCTCAATGTATAAGGAAAAGGTCGACGATATGGGTCTTGCAAGAAGCTTCCTGTCAAGATGCCAGGAGGATGGCGGAACACTGTTCAGCCCTCTGGTACCCTGGTCCACCTGCGGTGTATATCACTCCGGCATCATGGGAGTTCCCACACTCCAGTACCTGCCTTTCGCATTTGCTAACATCCTGAGCCCTATCGTTTCCATCGCAACAGCTGCCTGGGGCGGAAACATCATCTATGCTGATGGTTCACACACCGGCATCTTCGGCGGAAAGGTAAAGAAGGGTCCTGTACCCGCTGCACCTGAGGAAGCACACGCTCACGCAATGGAGAGACTTGCTGAACTGAGAGCTAACGGAACCTACAAGAACATCGGTGAATGATCTTCATAAAAGTTGATAATTCGCATAATATCTTGTATAATAAATGCATACCCGGATGTGACCGGGTATGCATTTTTCGCTTTTTAATATCAGGGTATTTGAAATGGAACAGTATAAAGGAATAGTAAAGACAAGGACGCCTGAAAGGAAGATAATGCTGGTAGTTGTAACCGGTATCATTCTGTTTTTATCCTATCAGATGAGAAATTATCTCTATATGATCATGGCTGTGGTCATGATGACCGCGGTATTCTATACCAAGGAACACATTGTCGATAAGAAAGGCGTCCACATAGTATATAACTTTTTCGGTATCAAGATACCGTACACCTGGACCTGGGACGTTATAACCATAGTCCGCCCCGACTATACCAAGGCCAAGCCCAACGTACTTCTGGAGATCGCTAAAGACGTGACCATCAGAGGCTTCGTATTCAAGAAGTCCGAGGTGCAGGACGTTATGGACTTCATCAAGAGAATGAATCCTAACATCCAGGTCGAAGACTTCACCGAGGAAGAGGCTGCAAGAGCAGAAGAAGAGAGAAAGGCCAAGATGGCTTACGCCATGCAGCGAAAGAAAGCCGAAAAGAAGCAAAAAAATAAGAAAAAATAAATAATAGTAATGTCTGCTTGTCCTCGGCGCCAATGGCGCCTGCGGGAATCGCAGACCTCACTATTATTTATTTTCACGGATAAAAGAAGACTCCGCAGTGCGGAGTCTTTCTATTTCTTGAGTAAGCCTGCCACCAGCAGATAGTATTCGGGGATCGATTCTCCGTCGGACCAGAGTATGTCGAAGCCGAACTTGTCGTGTACCAGCTTCACGGGAAACGCTCCAATGGACTCCAGACTGTAGCGCATCTTGTCGGGATGTACACAGGGGTGTCCCGAAAGGCGGGCGCATTTTTTGCACTGGACGCATTCCTGGGCGGCCATGCCGTAGCTTCCGGGAGTGGCTTTTTCAAGTTCGAGCATTTCGGCGTCGTAGCGGTCCTTTTCGGTGAAAAGCCTGTCCTGAGCCTCGTCCACGTTTGCGGTACCTGAGTTATCGATGCGGTCCACGATCAGGTGAAAGACTGAAAACTGCCTTAAGAAGTCCTCGGGTTCAAAATCGAAGGGAGGGCAGGCCCATGTGCCGGCATAGCCCGAGCATGCTTTGCACAGCTCATGCGTCTTGGAGTAGTCGAAATACTTGCTGATGAGCTCATCTACGGGTATGTCTGTTACAAATCTTGTTACGGTATAATTTCTGTCCATTTCAATTCACGCTTTCCGTTTTGAGTCTTGCCTGTTGTCTGTTATTTGCAAATTCCATGTACAGTATGGATATCATAATCACCAAAGCTCCCATCCAGCCTATAAGGGACATGGTCTCATGTATCAGAAGTACTGAGAGGATGCACCCCGAGGCAGGTTCCAGCGAGAAGATGATGCCGACCCTGTTGGAGGGCACATGTTTTTCGCAATGGATCTGAAGGATGAAGGCTCCTGCGCTTGAAAAAAGTCCCATGAGGACGATGGCAATCATTTGAGACGATGTGACCTGAGAGTGATAAGAGAATTCACCTCTGGCGAGTGCTATGACCGTGCCCCATAAAGCGATGAATGCCATGAGGAAAATGGTAAAGAGGGTATTGTCGATATTATCTCTGTGAGACATTTTTTCCATGTAGATGATATTGATCGCACCTGCAACAGATGCCAGTGCGCACAGTATGTCACCGAAATTGATGACCAGCCTTCCCATGTCGGGTGTGTAGCATAGCATACAGGTCCCGGCCAGGCAGATAAGGGCACTGATCCCGATGAACTTCTGTATCTTCATCTTGTACAGGATGAGGTTTATCACCGGACATACCAGAAAACTGAGGGTGGTGAAGAAGGAGGCTTTGACTGAGGTCGTGTACTTCACACCTACGATGTTGAAGATGTACATCGCCGTGAGTAAGAAACTCAGGATGAAGGCATTCTTGAGCGTGTCAAAGTTGTAATTCCTGAAATGCCTGAAGAAACACACCGCCAGAAGCGCAGCTGCCAGTATGAAGCGCAGGGATATTATATAGAATGTCGGTACATCCTCGACGAACTTGGTGAGGGGATAGCTGATACCCCAGAACATCGCAGCCAGAGTAAGACCCAGGACTGATATGAGTTCGCGGCTGTGGTTTTCTTCTTTCACTTCTTCACTCCTTGGGTGAGATTATCGCAAGCTGTATTCCGGCTCCTTTTATCGAGAAATTGATGTTGAAGGTGGCTCTTACATCTTCAGTATATACGTCCAGGTCCGGCTGAGTGGAAAAGGCCGAAGGCAGTTTATGCAAAATATCCAGCTCAGAGGGGAAATTCAGTGTGGATAGATATGCGAATATACCGTGGCTCTTGGTCAGAGAGTATTTAATTATGTTATACATTCCCTGATCGATGGACATGTTCATCGAAATATCTATCTCATCCTTGAAGTCATTGATGACGTCCTTGACATTCTGAGCTGTGGATTCCTTCAGGCACAGGTTGTAGATCTGCTCATTGAAGTTATAGCAGATGACGGTGAAGTATGGTGCACCGCTTCGATATGAGCGGATCACGCAATACTGCTTGCCCCAGTATATGATCTCTCCTGAGATATTGCTCAGCGCCTGGAATGCATAGAAGGCGGGTTTTTTGATGCCCTCTGAAGTGATGGCGGCAGGATATCCTTTGATGATATCATTGTTCTTATTATTGTCGGGATCCCTGAGCCTGAACTTCACCCATGCCTCCTTGGAATTAATGATCCTGTTGAAGAGGAATATAGGGTAAGCGATGGAATCATATCCATAGTGAGCCATATGGTTCGATCTTGGATTTTCATTCAGGCCTACTTCGAAGCCCGCAGAGGTCAGGAGGATCTTTATCCTGTTTATATCAGAAAGTGAATCCTCCGGTTCAGTGAGAACTGTAACCTTCCTGGGGCCCAGTTCCTGGAGTATGCCGAAGATGGAGTATCCCAGGACCCTGAAATCATTCAGTGTGATGAGCACCTCCAGATAGTGATCTATGGATGAGATCATAGGGGCCTCTGTGTTGACGTTAAGTTCCAGTTTCAGGGCATTCACGTGAGCATTGCTCGGCGTCTGGGAATTGAGCCTTGAGAGAGCCTGCCTGATGACGGATACCGCCTCGTTTGGGTTCAGCATCATCATTTCGCCCCTCTTGATGTCGCTCATTACCATGGGCATGTGTTCTTCGCGATAAGTCTGAGGATCTGTGCCAAACCACTTTCTGAAGTACTTTTCATAGTATGAAGTGGTGGAGAAGCCCACGTCGCGGGCTATCCTGGATATCTTTTTATTGGTCTCCAAAAGATCTATCTCGGACCATTCGACCCTGGCGAAGCACAGGAATTCCCGGAAGTTCATACCGGTATAGTCCTTGATGATGTGGCTCAGGTAGAAGGTTGAAAGGTGTTCCATGTCTGCCAGGTCGTTCAGGGTGATCTGCTCAGAATGGAATTCGTATATATAACTTATGATCCTGCTTATACGGTCTATGGTTATCTGGTTAGATGACTCGAAGTTGACGACCACATCGTTGTCGAAAGCAAAGAGATTGAAATACTTATCCACGTATTTGATCACGTCAACCATCATATACGTGCATTCCGATCTGAAATTGAAGCCTTTGGTGGAATACTGGAGCAGTATCTCGAGGAGTTTTTCCCTTAAGGCATCATGCTTCTGAGTATGACCCTTATTGGTATAGGTCCTGTAGCACGCCTTCGTCAGGTTGGGGAAATACTGCGAAAAGTAATGAGTGCTCAGCTGTATCACGGCTACAATATTGTCCTCGCCGGTGGAAGTCAGGCTGTGCACTTCGTGACCTGAATTGGTGAATATGTCCCCTTCGTGAAGGGTATATGTACAGTACCCGTTCTTAAGGGCGATCTCTCCCTTAAGGACAACAACAAACTCGGTATCCTGATGATAATGTATGGGATACTCCTTGATGTTGGCTATGGTTATATTTATGGGGAAATCGTCCTGATAAGTGATCTTTTCAAAAAGCATATTATTTTCCTTTTTTGCTGATTATTTTGCGCTATTCAAATCATGTGTTTATTATACTCCAGAATGGGTATTTATTAAAAGACATTTTTAACGTTTATGAGCAAAAAAATCGATTTTTAGAGCAACTTAATTGTTGCGGTAAAAACGCCTCTAAATTACAATAATAGTAGGCATCGGGGAGATGGTGCCTGTATGAAAAGTCTATTAATGTTTCTAAGATACAATTACGGAGGTAGTCACATGAAAACTGAAAGAGTAGTAGTTGTTACAGGAGCCGCCGGCGGCATCGGCAGACAGATAGTTAAGAAATTCCTCGACAACGGATATTTTGCATGCATGCTTGATATCGCTGAGGAACCCATCGCTAAGGCAATAGAAGAAATGGGATTCGACGGATCCAAGGTAAAGGGATATGCTATCGATATCTCATCCGAGGAAAAGGTCAAGGAAGTCATCGCTAAGATCATTGAGGATTGCGGCAGGATCGACGCTCTTGTAAACGCAGCAGGCATCTGCGGCAAATATGCGCCTACCATCGATTATACTTTTGAGAACTTCAAGAGGATCTATGAGATCAACGCATTCGGAACATTCCTTATGATGAAGTACACCCTTCCTCAGATGGTTGAGCAGAAGAAGGGCGCCATCGTAAACTTCGGTTCCGTTTCCGGAATGACAGGCTATACCTGGGAGATCGGTTACGGCTCCAGCAAGTGGGCAGTTATCGGAATGACTAAAAACGTTGCAAACGAATATGGCGGAATGGGCATCAGAGCAAACTCTGTATCACCCGGATGGGTAGACACCAATATGCTCAAGGTATCGCTGGATGACTTTGAAGCAATCACCGGAGCAGCTGATATCACGCTTGGGCCTATGGGAAGAGTTGCTACTCCCGCTGAGATAGCTAACGGTGTATACTGGCTCTGCACAGATGATGCAAGCTACGTAAACTCCACCAACCTTCTTATCGACGGCGGTATGATGTTAGGTTAATCCCCCCATAAATATTTTACGGAGGAAAATATGAAAGACATTTATTTGAACGAAAGACTTACCAGGATGAGAGAAAAGCTCTGGAACACCAGACCTGCCATCACTGCTGAACGTATAGTCCTGGCAACAGAGGCATACAAGCAGTTCGCAGGTGACGCTGTTCCCATCTTCAGAGCCAAGGTCTGCAACTACGTCATGGAACACATGACCACTCTCATCATGGAGGACGA
>CACZGZ010000009.1 GCA_902780845.1 uncultured Eubacteriales bacterium | reverse complement strand
AGGCCTTGATCTTGGCATCCAGTTTCTCCTTCGCGGAAGCGAGGAGTTCATCGTAGTCGTACTGGAATCTGAAGTAAACTTCGTTTACGATCTCCAGGAGGTATATCTCAAACTGCATGGCGCTGAAGAGGGGACCCTTCACGGAGATGTGAAGTTCGCCGTCATCGTCGAGAGATGTCGTGACGTAGTGTCTGATGGGATGCCACAGACGGAGGAATTCCACATAGTCGTCCTTGATGAAGCGGATGCTTCTGAGATAGTCAAGTTCTTCCTCTTCGAACTTGAGGGTGCAGAGATGATCGATCTGCGCGTTTATCTCATCGAGCATCTCCTTGGTGAAGATAACTCCCTCGTTCCTGCATTTGAAGAGGTATTCTCCGACCAGATTGGTGTGCTTGTGGAAGATGACCTGATTCATATTGAATTTGTAGAGGTCGGTGTCAAGAAGACTCTTGACAATGGGTTCGAGTTTCATTTTATGATTCTCCTTTCGGTTTTTACCGTTTTTAATATTCTATATTATATAGTTTGATCTTTCTCGATATGGTGGAGGCGTTGACCCCGAGCCTGCTTCCGGCTTCCCTGAGCGATCTGCATTCCTTGAGGACGGAGGTTATGACTGCTTTCTCAAAAGCGGCCACCTGTTCGTCCAGGGTACCTTCGTGATTGACGAGGAACATACTGTCATCCTGAAGATCCAGCATTCCTCTCAATGTGGATGTCTCTACGCCGGAGGTGCCTTTGGAGAAGATCGTGAGATACTCTATCACGTTCTCCAGCTCCCTGACGTTTCCGGGCCAGGAATATGACTGAAGGATATCGTAATGCTTATCCGTAAGGGTGATCGCATTTCCGTGCTTCTCAGAGTAGAGCCTGATAAAGTGATCGCAAAGAAGCGGGATGTCCTCGAGTCTTTCGCGAAGAGGAGGGATATGGATGGGTACTACGTTCAGCCTGTAGTAAAGGTCCTGCCTGAAGGAACCTTCCTTTATACGCTCCTTGAGGTTTACGTTGGTGGAGGCGATTATGCGTATGTCGAGGGAGATCCTTTTGGTACCGCCTACGCGGGTGATCTCTTTGCTCTGGATGGCTCTCAGGAGCTTGGCCTGAAGGTCCAGAGGCATATCGCCGATCTCGTCCAAAAGAAGCGTGCCCGTATTGGCAACTTCAAAGAGGCCTTTTTTACCTGAAGCAAGAGCTCCCGAAAAGGCGCCCTTTTCATAACCGAAGAGTTCGGATTCCAGAAGGTTGTGGGGGATCGACGCGCAGTTTACTTTTACGAAAGGCCTGTTCTTTCGTTCGCTCATGACATAGAGCTCATCTGCAACGATCTCCTTACCGCAGCCGGACTCGCCGGTGATCAGGACGGATGCTGTCGTAGGGGCTACCCTGGTGATCGTGGTCCATATCTCGCGGATCAGATGGGATTTACCTATAAGACGTGATTCTTTAAGCTGTTCTTCCTTGAAGTCGTCCAGGACCACCGTTTTAGCCTGGAGCTTGTTCGCTTCTTCAAGGAATCTGGAGTAATCGTTTTTAAGAAAGCGCAGAGTCTTGATGGGACGGGATTGGGCGATGATCTGCTTGATCTCTCCGTTATCATCCAGGAGAGGAACGCCTATGACATAACCCCTTTCGGGAACGCCGTTATACACTACGTCGGAGAGCCTGTAAGCCTTCTTCTTTGTGTCGAGGACGGCGGTTACTGCTCCCTCCGTAAAGGTACGTCCTTCTTCCAGGATATCCTTGACTGTCCTTCCCATTACCTGGTCAGCCGGTATTCCGGTATTTTTGGGGTAAGCGGGATTGACATAGATCACCCTGCCTTCTCCGTCGGTAATGAGAAGGCTCTCGTCCATATGGTCTACTATTTCTTTAAAATCGATTTCCTTAAGAGGTTGGATCGGTATACTCATATATAATTACCCTTTAAAAAACTCATAAAACTATTCCGGGTATTTATTATAGCACATAAAGATGAAAAGTCCAACAAATATGTTGCAAAACCGCAACGTGTTATTAAGTATACACCCTTATTAAACAGAGAGCCACAAAATCGAAAGGATTTTTTGCGATTTTTTTGACATTTAACACGAAAAAGCGGGGGAATAATTTTGCATAAAATGTGGTTTATGTGCATAAAAAACAGGTTGTTGTTGCAAATATGCAACAACGTTGCTGCAACGCAATGGGATCCAGACCACAAAAACGCTGAAAACCCTTGAAAAACAAGGGTTTATGGTTTTGGCACGCTAATTGCTCTAATTATAAACAAAAGTAATTGAACAAAGTTTAGTTTTGACAAGATCAGAGAAGCAAATCGATTTCAATCAACAGGAGGAAAAAAATGAAAAAGTTATTAGCTATCCTTTTATGCCTTGCAATGGTATTCAGCTTCGCTGCTTGCGGCGGATCCAGCTCTGGCGACCAGGCTGCACCTGCAGAAAGCGGAGACGCAGCTGCAGATTATCCTGAACTTACACTTACATGTGCAGGTCTCGACAAAGAAGACACCGCTAAGGCACATGACCTCAGAATCTTCATGGACCTCGTAACAGAGAAGTCCGGCGGCAAGATCACTTTCAACGAATACTGGAGCGCTCAGCTCGGTGTTGCTACTGCAAACCTTGACACCATCGGACAGGGCATCGCTGACGTAGGTACTGTTTGCACACTTTACACACCGACTCAGTTACCTCTTTCCCAGATCACTTACTGCGTACCTTTCGCACCTTCTGACGTAGCTATGGCAGGCGAACTCATGGACAAGATCTCCGAAGCTCACCCTGAATTCTACGAAGAATATGAAAAGAACGGAACAGTTTGCCTCGCTTGGAAGGGCAACGAGCCTTACAAGCTTTACTCAAAAGACGGTTTTGAAACTCTCGCTGACTTAAAGGGCAAGAACATCACCATGGGCGGCGTTTACTACGTACCTTGGTTCGAATCCGTAGGAGCTATCCCCGTATCCGCACCTGCAGCTGACCTTTATCAGACGATCAAGAACAACCTTGCAGTAGGATCCTTCGTATATGACTCCATTTACTGCGACTTCAAGCTTTATGAAGTAGAAGCTAACGTACTTGACGTCGGTCTCGGCGCAAGAAACTGCGACGTTATCGCATTCAACAAGGCTAAGTGGGATACACTTGATGAAAACACTCAGGCTCTCCTTAAGGAATGTGCTACAGAAGCTATGGATCAGTTCCACGATTGGGAAAAGGATCAGATGGCTGGCTGGGAACAGCAGATGAAGGACAATGGTGTTGAATTCAAGGTTATGTCTGAAGAAGACAAGGCTCTCTGGGCTGAAACAGCTCTTGCTCACCAGGATACACTTGAGCAGTGGATCGGCGACGCTACAGCAGCAGGTTATGACGGAGCTGCTATCATGGCTGACTACCTCAAGGCCGGCGAAGAAATGGGCTACACCTGGGTATTCGACACATCCAAGTATATGTAATCTGAAATAAAAAACTGATATCTGATATTTGTTCAATAACAATAAACTAAAACTATAAGCTACGAGAGGAAAAAACAATGACTAAAAGCGGAAAACGCTTATATCAGGTTACCGATAAATTAATGCATTGTTTTGCATGGCTGAGTGCAGGCGTGGTTGGTTTCAACTTCGTCCTGCTCACAGCCAACGTAGTGATGAGATACGTTTTCTCATCTCCTATCAAGGGTACACCTGAAATGGTAGCTATGATGATGGCCTGGGTAGCATACTCCGGAATGGCGTATACACTCCTTAACGGTAAGCACATGCAGCTCGAGGCTATCTATGAAAAGCTGCAGGGAAGAGCAAAAAACATTTTAAGTTTATTCGTATACCTGCTGGCAACGGTACTGTTCATACTTCTGATGAAGGCATCTTTCGATGTATTTTGGTCTTCATGGCTTATCAAGGAAGAATCCGTTGCATCGGTTACGGTTTACGTTTTCATCGGCAAGTGCGGAGCCTTCGTAGGTTGGGTGCTCTTAAGTATTCAGGCACTGCTCATGACCATCTATTGCGTGCTCGCAGTTATCCATCCGGATAAATATGAGCCTTTGGATGCATATTCAGAGCTGCTGGATGAAGAAAGCGTAAAAGATTTCGTTAGTGAGGAAGCTATGGCAGCAGCTGCCGGCGAGCTTCCGAAGAAAGTTGAAGAAAAGATCGAAGAGAAAGGAGAAGAGGATAAATGAGCGGTATATTGATCGGCGTTATCGGAATGGTCGGACTCATCGTCCTCGTACTTCTCGGCGTACATATCGGCGTTGCACTCGGCATCGTCGGACTCTTCGGATTAACAGCATGTATAGGCTTCAGCCAGGCACTTTCAATGTGCGGTATCGTGGCCTATAACTCAATAGCAACCTTTGACTACTCCGTAATTCCCCTTTTCATCATGATGGGTATGCTGGCTACAGCCATCGGTATCAGTACAGAAAGCTATGATACCCTCGCCAAGTGGATGGGAAGGATCCCCGGAGGTCTGGGCGTTGCCACCACGGTAGCCTGTGCAGGTTTCGGAACCCTTAACGGATCCGCCCTCGTTACAGCTTCCGTATTCACTAAGATCTCAGCACCTGAGATGATCCGTTACGGATATGACAAGAACCTTACTTACGGAATGATCGCTGCTTCCGGAAACATCGGACAGTTCATCCCGCCAAGCATCATGGTAGTTATTTACGGAGCTCTCTCCGGAGACTCCATCGGAAGACTTCTTATGGCTTGTATCTCACCCGGACTTGCCCTCACCATCGGCTTCTCCGCTCTGACAATAGCCATCGCGATAATCGCACCTAAGAAGTTCCCCAAGGTTGACGTACACTATACCTGGAAGGAAAAACTGATCTCCCTCAAGGAACTGATCCCTATCGTTATCGTAGCGATAGTAATCATCGGAGGTATCTTCTCCGGAATGTTCTCCTCATCTGAGGCAGGAGCTATCGGCGTCCTGGTATTCCTGATCATGGCAGCCATCAAGAGAACTCCTATCAAGAAGATCTTCAACGCTATCATGGAGACCATCGAGAACGCAACCATGCTTTTCCTGATCCTGGCATGCTCAGCAATGTTCGCTAAGTTCATGACAGTATCCGGACTTGCACCGAAGCTCACTTCCATGGTTACCGGAGCAAACTTAAGCCCTATACTGTTCATGTTCGGAGCTGTAGTTGTATTCCTCATCCTTGGATGCTTCATGGATGCTTACTCCAGCATCTCCCTTACCATCCCTCTGTTCTACCCTGCAGCGGTAGCTCTGGGAATCGATCCTATCCACTTCGACGTAGTATGTATCCTCGCTCTCCACATGGGCGGACTTACACCTCCTGTAGGCCTCTGCGTTTACTCTGTAAAGGCCCTGGCACCTGAGGGAACGGACGTAATGGGTATCTTCAAGGGAGCAATGCCTTACCTGATCGCTATGGTAATAATTACCATACTGTACATTTTCTTCCCCGGCTTGTCGACATTCATACCGGATGCTATGATGAGCTAAGGGAAAATAAAATCGTAAACAATTGCAATAACTAATATATTTTTTAAAGGAGACGAAACCATGTCAGAAATTTATGAGAGACATACGCGTGAAGAAAACTACGCGCACAACGAAGACTGGAAGAAGCCTTATGACGGTAGCATCTTCGATATGTTCAAGGATGGTTCCTTCGAACTGATCGACCTCTCCAATCCTTTCGGAAGAGGAAATCCGCTTTGGCCCTCCAACGGAGACTTCCATATCGACAGAGTACAGCATATGCCTATGCACTACAGACTGCTCCAGACTTTCAACTCATTCCATATGCACAACTCCACCCACGCAGATTCCCCTGCACACGTTATTCCTGAATCTCCTTTCACGCATGAACTTCCTATCCAGAATTACTTTGGAGAAGCAGTTTGCCTGGACATCCCCAAGGGAAAGTGGGAATTCATCACTGTAGAGGATATCGAGGAAGCAGCCAAGAAGGTTCCTGAGGGAATCAAAGAAGGAGATTGGGTACTCCTTAATACAGGTACACACAGAAGATGGGGCGAGAACGAAGATTACTTCGGATATTCTCCCGGACTCTCCATTGAAGGTGCTAAGTGGTTCGTAGAGCATCACGTCAAGGGCGTTGGCTTCGATATGCAGGCCATCGATCACTTCCTTTACACCTATGGTGGAGCACATGGCCCCGGTCCTTACGTACCTCGTATCGTAGAAGAATACGAAGAGATGACAGGACATTCAGTTAAGGAAGACTTCCCTGAATGGGAACCTTGCCATGACATCCTCCTTGCTCACAACGTAATGGGCATCGAGAACCTTGGCGGAGACCTTGATAAGGTTAAGAACCAGAGATTCCTGTTCTGCGCATTCCCTCTCAGATGGTACATGGGAGACGGCACCATCGTTCGTGCGGTTGCATTCGTACCTTCCGAAAGAATCGACAGAAGCGTACCTGATAAGGTATATCCTTACGGAGTATATTAATACCCAGCTGTTTAAGACGAGTATTTACGGAGAAAATCAAACCAATGCTAGCTAAAGAGAACATCGGAATATTAGGGGCCGGCCTAATGGGTACCGGTATCGCACTGACCTTTGCTCTTAATGGCTATGATGTAAAGATGCTTTACGTCTACGACGATAAGCTAAGAGGCGGCCAGGTAGAGACCATGAAAGAGGATCTGAAGATCCTTTGTGATAACGGTCTTATCGCTGAAAGCGAGATACCTAAGGCTATCGCAAGAGTTACCTTCACCGAAAGCATGGAAGAACTCGCTCAGTTTGCGGATATCGTATTTGAGTGTTTAGTTGAAGAGCTCGAGGTGAAACAGGAGTATTTTGCGAAGCTCGACAAGTTGTGCGCGCCGTCCACGATCCTTGCGACCAATACTTCCGCCATCAGCGTGACTGATATCGCGGAGAAGTCCGTCCATAAGGAAAGGATCATCGGCACACACTTCTGGAACCCCGCCTACGTTATGCCGCTTGTCGAAGTCGTAAAGACAAAATATGTCT
The DNA here is from genome assembly GCA_902780845.1 of uncultured Eubacteriales bacterium. Lineage (GTDB taxonomy): Bacteria > Bacillota > Clostridia > Peptostreptococcales > Anaerovoracaceae > RUG754. Next base: position 22,559 of record CACZGZ010000009.1, on the reverse strand, counting down.
GTGACGACGTCGTGAACCAGACCTACGAACTCCTTCAGGACGCAGGCAAGATGCCTGTAATAGTCCAGAAAGACGTTCCGGGATTTCTGGCGAACCGTATGCAGCACGCGCTTTTCAGAGAAGCTCTGTCGATCATTGAAAACGACATAGCGTCTCCTGAAGACGTTGATAAGGCCATAAAATACGGTTTCGGAATGAGACTTGGGGTAATGGCTCCCATTGAGGTAATGGATTCCGGCGGGATCGACCTCACGTATAACATTCATGAGTACCTGTTCCCGGATATCGAGAACTCCACCAAACCATCAAAACTCCTTAAGGAACGCCTTGAGGAAGGGAAACTGGGGTTCAAGACGGGTGAAGGTATCATGAAGTGGACACCGGAGCAAATCGAAGAATCACAAAAAAACCTCGTAGAAGGACTTATCCGAGTAGAAAAAGCACTTAACAGGATTTAACTAATTGAAGGGTCTGCTCTGATAGAAGGGCAGACCCTTAATTAAGAAAAGGAAAACAGCAATGAGAAACGTAGTAATAGTAGCAGCTTGCAGAACTCCCATCGGAACTATTGGGGGACAATTCAAAACGATCACTTCTCTGGATCTTTCGATCCCCGTAATGCAGAACCTGGTAAAGAGAGCCAACATGGATCCTGCGCTTATAGACGATGTTATCTGGGGATGCAACTATCAGAGAACTTACAAGGAAAACAATCTGGCACGTGTAGCAGCAGTCAAGGCAGGACTTCCTGAGACCGTTCCCGGAATCACAATACACAGAAACTGCACATCATCCATGTCATCCATCCAGTTCGGCTATTACCAGATCAAATCCGGCGAAGCAGACTGCATCATGGCAGGTGGAGCAGACAGCATGTCCACAGCACCGCACATGGTATTCAATGCCAGATACGGACAGAAGTACGGACATATGGAAATGAGAGACTCCATGTGGGATTCACTCACCAACTTAGGTGTAGGCCCCGCAATGGGAATCACAGCAGAAAACGTTGCTGATCTTTATGGTGTTACCCGTGAGGATATGGACAAGTACTCACAGAGATCACAGGAGAGAGCTATCGCTGCAATAGACGGCGGAAGATTCAAGGATGAGATAATTCCCATCACTCTCCACACCAAGAAGGGCGACGTAGTTATCGATACAGACGAACATCCCAGAAGAGATTCCTCCGTTGAAAAGCTTTCCAAGCTGAAACCTACCTTCAAGGAAGACGGTAAGGTAACTGCAGGAAACTCCTCCGGAATGAACGATGCGGCTTCAGGCGTTATCCTCATGGAGGAAGAGAAGGCAAAGGAACTCGGACTTCCCATCATGGCAAGGATCGTTGCTACTGCAACCACAGGAGTTGCTCCTGAACTCATGGGAATAGGCCCTATCAGCTCATCCAGAAAGGCTCTTGAGAAGGCCGGTCTCACGATCGATGATATGGATCTCGTGGAGATCAACGAAGCTTTCGCTGCTCAGTGCATCGCATGTGCAAGAGAGCTCGGAATCGATGAAAACAAACTCAACGTAAACGGATCCGGCATTTCCTTAGGACACCCTGTAGGAGCATCCGGATGCAGACTCGTGGTCACCCTGATGCACGAACTGAAGAAGCGCGGCGGAAAGTACGGCCTCGCTACACTTTGTGCAGGCGGAGGAATGGGTACCGCGATAATCGTTGAGATGATCTAAAATATGAAAGAACAAAAGAATTGTATCCCGCAGCTGATCATCATATATCTATTATGGGGATTCAACTGGGTGGTAATGAGATCTGCCAACACATATTTCCCGCCGGTACTTTTTGTAGCTCTCAGATTTACTATCGGAGCGGCAGTGCTTTTGATATTTCTTGCCTTCACGCATAAGCTCGTGCCTCCCAGGGAGTTCCTTCCCTGGATGATGATCACAGGACTTATGTCCATGGCGGGAAATAACATAATAGTGCAGTTTACAACGATACCTCTGGGTTCCGGAGTAACTGCGGTACTTGACTATACGATGCCTCTCTGGACGACTCTTATAGCGGCAGCTGTCCTTAAGGAAAAACTGACGCTGAGAAAGATGGCCGGAGTTCTGATAACGCTTGTCGGACTTGTCGTTCTGATGAACGTGAGCATCAAGGGAAATTACGGCGCAGCACTTCTTACGATATGTGCAGCGGTTATATGGGCGGTCTCAAACATCCTTGTAAAGTCAAAGCTTAAAGGATGTGATATGATTCAATATACAGCGTGGCAGATGGCCGCTGCTGCTATCGGTCTTGACATCTTTGTCCTTATCTTCCCTCAGGGGCCGGTCGACTGGCAGCCTATGGCTATTGGAGCACTTCTTTACAATGGACTCCTGGCATCGGCGATAGCTTTTGTCATCTGGAACTACGTTCTGTCCAACATGGAAGCCGGCAAGGCGTCCGTTGCAATGATGGCGGTTCCGGCAGTAGGAGTGCTTGCGGGCATAATCGTTTTGGGAGAACCTATGAATCTCAACAGGGCAGTTGGAATGGCTGCCATAATCGCAGGTATAATAATAGTACTTACAAATAAAGAAAAGAAAGAATGATATTTCGGAGGATATTATGGCATTGATGACAGGAGCTCAGTACATAGAGAGCTTAAGAAAACTGAATACCAGAGTATATATGTTCGGTGAGAAGATCGAGAATTGGGTGGATCATCCCATGATCAGACCTTCCATCAACTGTGTGGCTATGACTTATGAACTTGCGCAGGATCCTCAGTACGAGGATCTCATGACTGCAAAGTCACATCTCACAGGAGAGAAGATCAACCGCTTCGCCCATATCCATCAGTCCACGGAAGACCTTAAGAACAAGGTGAAGATGCAGAGACTTCTCGGTCAGAAGACCGCATCCTGCTTCCAGAGATGCGTAGGTATGGACGCTTTCAACGCCGTATACTCCACGACTTTCGAGATCGATGAGAAGTACGGAACAGACTATTTCGAGAGATTCAAGAAGTTCCTCCTCATGGTCCAGAAGGAAGACCTGGTAGTAGACGGAGCTATGACAGACCCTAAGGGAGACAGATCCAGAGCGCCTCACGCACAGGATGATCCCGATCTCTTCGTAAGAGTAAAGGAAGTAAGGGAAGACGGTATCGTTGTCCGCGGAGCTAAAGTACACCAGACAGGATCCGTAAACTCCCACTGGCATATAGTTATGCCCACCATCGCAATGGGAGAGGATGACAAGGAATACGCAGTATGCTTCGCATGCCCTTCAGATGCAGAAGGACTCTTTATGGTATACGGAAGACAGAGCTGCGACACCAGAAAGCTTGAAGAAGGCTCCGGAATGGACGTAGGCAACCCCAAGTTCGGAGGTCAGGAAGCGCTCGTAGTATTCGATGACGTCTTCATTCCCAACGAATATATCTTCATGAACGGAGAGACAGAGTTCGCAGGAATGCTGGTAGAGAGATTCGCAGGCTTCCACAGACAGAGCTACGGCGGCTGCAAGGTAGGAGTAGGCGACGTTGTTATCGGTGCAGCAGCACTTGCAGCAGAATACAACGGAGTAGAGAAAGCATCTGCAGTAAAAGACAAGCTGATCGAGATGACACATCTGAACGAAACTCTTTACAGCTGCGGAATCGCATGCTCCAGTGAAGGACATCAGACGAAGTCAGGATCCTACATCATAGACCTTCTTCTCGCAAACGTCTGCAAGCAGAACATCACGAGATTCCCTTACGAGATCGTGAGACTTGCAGAAGACATCGCAGGAGGCCTTATGGTGACCATGCCTTCAAACGTAGACTTCAACTCTGATCTTGCAGTTGGAAGAAACGGCGAGACCATCGGCGAGTTCTGCCACAAGTTCTTCGTAGGAAACGGCAAGTGTGACACTATGGACAGGATGAAGGTATTCAGATTCCTGGAGAACATCTGCCTGGGAGCTGCAGCAGTAGGCTACAGAACAGAGTCCATGCACGGAGCAGGATCCCCTCAGGCACAGAGGATCATGATCCAGAGACAGGGCAACATCCAGGGCAAGAAACAGCTTGTCAAAGACATCGTAGGTATAGAGTAACTAATACTTTTTATGACATAACCCTTCAGGAGGCCGGATCCCTAAAGATCCGGCCTTTTAATTTTTTTGTTCGTTTCCGGCCCCGGGAACTGTTTTTTCCCCGGCAGATATTTAAGAAGGAAATATAGTTGCAGCAGAGCATCATAAATAATCCTTGAAGAAGCCGCGGCGGTATGATATACTTAACGAGAACGGATGTTCGTTACCGAAAAAGGAGCTGAAAATGGCTAAGAAATCTAAGACAGTATTCGTCTGTCAGGAATGCGGATATGAATCAAGTAAATGGATGGGTCAGTGCGTCTGCGGCGCCTGGAATTCCTTTGTGGAGGAGAAGGTGCTGCCCGAACTGAAGGAGGATACCAGAAGAAGGGCCTCCGCGAGAGACGCCAGACCTTCTGCGCTCAAGTCTGTCGGAACTCTCAGCTACGAGAGGATAGATACCGGTATAGGCGAACTGAACCGCGTGCTCGGAGGAGGTATCGTCAAGGGATCGCTTACGCTGATATCCGGTGAACCGGGCATCGGCAAGTCCACCATAATCATCCAGACCGCAGCGAACATCGCATCCCGCGGACTGAAGGTCCTCTACGTATCGGGAGAGGAATCTGAAGAGCAGATCAGACTCAGGGCGGACAGGGTATGTTCCGAGATCCCCGGGACTCTTTTCGTACTTGCAGAGACCAATATGGAGAACGTTGAAGCTGTATGCGGGGAGATGAAACCGGACTTCCTGATAGTGGATTCCATCCAGACGATGTACTCCGGAGAACTGGATTCCGCACCGGGATCCATCTCACAGGTGAGACAGACAGGAAACCAGCTCATGAGGCTCGGCAAGACCGGCAATATGCCCATCTTCATAGTTGCCCACGTCACCAAGTCAGGCGATCTGGCAGGACCGAAGACGGTGGAGCACCTGGTGGACTGCGTGCTGAACTTCACCGGGGAGCGCGATCAGGAACTGAGGATCCTGAGATCATATAAGAACCGTTTCGGAACCACATCTGAGATCGGAGCCTTCATGATGGAGGGGACCGGGCTCACTGAGGTCACGGACATAAGCGCCACCTTCCTTGAGAACAGCGGTGAGAATGCCGAAGGCTCGGTAACTACCGCGATCTACGAGGGAAGCCGCCCCGTCATGTTCGAGATACAGTCGCTGGTCACCCCTGCTTCAGGAATGGGCTTCTCCAGAAGGACATCTGTAGGTATCGACAATACCAGGCTTAGCATGATAATCGCCGTCATGGAGAAGAAGGCAGGACTTCCGCTGGGAGGACAGGACATTTACGTGAACGTTGTGGGAGGTATCAGACCTGAGGGGACCGGTACTGACCTTGCGGTCGCACTTGCGATCTTCTCATCTTTCAAGAGGGTCACCCCTGATTCAAGGACTCTGGCTCTGGGAGAGGTAGGTCTCACCGGAGATCTGAGGCCTGTAAGGAATGCTGAAAAGATAGTGAAGGAAGCTGCCCGCCTCGGATATGAAAGGATAATAATGCCCGCCTCAAACGCTGACAAACTGAAGGACAGCCTTAAGGGCTGCATGATAGCGGGCGTGAGAAATATCAATGAAGCTATAAGAGCTTTCGGAGCGAAATAGAAGGCTTGACAGAGCTTTTTTACAAAGTATTGAAATCCTGATAACGCAGGTGTATAATCAGCCTGAAAGATGCAATAATATCTTTCCTGAAACTAATAAGCAATGACATAAGGGATATTGAAAGTGAGGTATTTTAATGGCACAGAGATCGGGAGCAGAAAGAATCAGAGAATATAAACAGCTTCTGGATGAGGGAATGATCACACCGGAAGAATTCGAAGCCAAGAAAGCGCAGATCTTAAGCGAGGCAGAGCCCGCTGAGAGCGCAGAGGCAGAGAAAGCAGAAAGCAGCGAAGGAAATGTTTTCAGCGGCCACTACTTCCAGGACAAGGCGAATAAAGCCAATGAAGACCAGAAGGGTCAGGAAGGTCAGGCTCAGCAGCAGTATACAGGAGGAAGCACCGCAGGCGGCAGCAGCCTCTCCACCAAGGCGACAGGCGTTCTGGCATATCTTACATGGATCGGTTTCCTGGTAGCATATTTTGCAGGAGACAGACAGGGAGCCAGATTCCACCTCAATCAGGGACTTGTAGTCAACCTGTTCGGCCTTCTCACAGGCATACCGCTCATCGGCAAGCTCTGGGGCATCTTCATCCTGGTATGCATGATCCTCGGAGTGTTAAACGCATCGAATGGTGTGAACAAGGAAGTTCCTCTTATCGGAGGCATACACCTTCTTTAATTAAAAAAAAACAAGTGTGCGCTTGCGCGCACACTTTTATTTTTTTGCCATTTCCAGTTCGAACCAGAAGGTGGTTCCTTTTCCCTCCCTGCTGTTAACGCCGTAATCAGCTTTGTGAAGGGTAAGGATCTCTTTGACTATGCTGAGTCCCAGTCCGGAACCCGAGGTCGCTCTTACGTAGTTGGAACTTGCCTTGTAGTATCTGTCCCATACGTGAGGGAGCTCTTCCTGTTTGATGCCGGGTCCGTGGTCGGATACCTCGAGGCGGTATTTTTTGCCGCTTCTCTTGATATTCACTATGACCGTCCTGTCTTCTCCGCAGTACTTTACTGCGTTTGACATCAGATTGGAAATTACCTGAGAGATCCTGTCTCTGTCGGCGTTCACCAGGCATTCCTTGGGAGAGGTGAACTTTATGTCGTAGCCCTGCTGGGTGACGTAGATGTCGTAGGAACTCAGGACTTCAGCTGCCAGTTCGGCGAGATCGAAATCTGCAGGATGAAGAGTTGCCTCGTGTCTTGACATGCGGGAGACTTCTGCCATATCGCTTACCAGATTCGCCATTCTGTCGGTCTCATCCAGGATTACCTGAAGGTGGGCGTTCCTCTTCTCCGGGTTGTCCCCTGAAAGGTCTCTTATCATCTCCGCGTAGGATTTGATAAGGGTGAGAGGCGTCTTCAGATCGTGGGAGACGTTGGCGATGAGGTCCTTCTGACGGTTATCGGCCTGTCCCATCTCGTAGGCAGCGGTGTTCAGCGTATCAGCCAGTTCGTTGATCTCGGAATATGAATTGGCTGAGAAGTTTACGTTGAAGTTGCCGGCTCCCAGTTTGATGGCGCTCTCGGTCATTGCCTTGACGGGCCTTGAGATCCTTCTCGAATAAAGGAAGGCCAGGATGAAGGCGATGGCAAGAGCTGCGATCGTTATGATGAGCAGCTGGTTCTGAAGGATGTCCACAGTCGAACTTACGGGATAGAGCGGGGAGAAGATATAAAGGTATACTTCTGCGCCTTCCGTGTGGTCCAGCATCTTGGCATAGGCCAGGGTGTAATAGTTCTCACGGCCTAAGGTGAACTTCAGAGACACGGAGTCGTTGTCCGGGTCCTCAGCGATGGCATCCCTGAGCTTGGGAAGCATGGTCTGATACGTGTATACCGGCTTGGCGTTTTCCTGGTCGGGTGAGAACAAAAGAACTTTTCCGCTGTATTCCATCATGAAGTAGTAGTCGTTCAGAATGGAGTACTGCTGGATATTGTCCGTCAGGTCCTCGTCCTCACGCTGGTATGACTGATAGACCGAATCCGCTATCCTGGTTACCTCGTTTATCTTCATCCTCTCATAGTAGTTGTTAAGGAAGAAGATCTGAAGGAACCAGATGAGGGCCAGGATAACAAGCGCTACTGACAGGAAATAGAGCCAGAGCCTGAATCTTATGCTTTTGAAATCAAATCTAATCTTCGAATTCAAACTTGTAACCTACCCCTCTTAACGTAACAATGAACTTACGGTATTCACCGAGATTGTTTCTGAGATTCTTTATGTGGGTATCTATAGTTCTGTCATCGCCGAAGAAGTCGTAACCCCAGATATCCGAAAGGAGCTTGTCCCTTGAAAGGGCGATATTTTTGTTCTCTATGAGGTAGAAGAGAAGATCGTATTCCTTGGGAGTGAGCTCCACACGCTTTCCGTCTACTGATACTGTCCTTGCGGGAACGTTGATCTCCAGGCCCTCGAATTTAAGGACTGACTGCGCTGCCTGGGATGCGCCCTTGTGCCTGGTAATGACCACGTTGATCCTTGCCATCAGTTCCTTGGGGCTGAAGGGTTTGACCACGTAGTCGTCGATCCCCAGCTCGAAGCCGAAGAGCTTGTCGTACTCCTCACCTCTGGCGCTGAGCATGATGGTGGGGATATCCTTTATCTTTTTGATCTCTTTGCAGGCGGAGAAGCCGTCAAGCTTGGGCATCATGATGTCCATGACGATGAGATCGTAGTCGTTGAGCTTGCAGAGCCCGAGGGCTACCATGCCGTCCTCGGCTTCTTCCACCTCGTATCCGGCGAATTCAGCATATTCTCTGATGATCTCGCGGATCTTGGGTTCGTCATCTACTACAAGAAGTTTGTACATTATATTTTTTCCTCCTTTGGGGATATATGCATTGTCACTGATATTTTATCACATTAAAACCTATGGTACAAATATATATTATTATTGTGAAATCTTCGTGACGCCGGGGTAAACATATGACAAGCGTCAGAAAAAAGACGCTTTGCCCTTGAATTAATTGACAAAGCAAGGTATACTAATTTATTAGGTATAATAGCGTTATTATATCAATTTTCAAGGAAAGGAGGAAAAGAAATGTTCAAAAGACTGATTAGAGCCATCATCACCATAGTTGGCGGGTTGATCGGATACGAACTGTTTGAGCTGGCGGAATTCATAGTTGATAAGACCAACATGACCGAAGGCCAGATCCTGACGCAGTCCGAGAGAGCTATCGCGATATCATTCTTCGTTATTATCTTTGCATTTATATTTTACAGATACGCTCCGAACCTTACCAACAGAAGCCATAAGATGGCAAACTCTATAGAGAACGAGATCCAGGGAGTATCCCCCGTTGAAATCATTGGCGGAGCCATAGGACTGGTGATCGGTCTCGTAGTTGCCTATCTTCTCAGCACGATCTATCAGAACATCATAGTGCAGAAGGCGCTTTATCTGGCTGTCACCATCGTGGTTTACCTGGTGCTTTCGTTCTTCGGCGGCGTCGTTGGATCCCGTAAGGGCCCCGAGCTGTTCAGCATGATACAGCAGACGCAGAAGAAGAGCCGTGAGTCCAACGAGTTCGAATACCGCGCAAAGGATAAAAAAAGCCAGCGTGTTCCGAAGATCCTGGACACCTCTGTCATAATCGACGGAAGGATCCTGGAGATCATGAGGACAGGGTTCCTGGAAGGTCCCATCATCATACCGGAGTTCGTTCTGGTGGAGCTGAGACACATTGCGGATTCATCGGACAGCCTTAAGAGAGTCAGGGGAAGACGCGGACTGGATATCCTGAACAAGATCCAGACCGAGTTCGAGATCCAGATCTACAACACTGATTCCGAGAAGGCGCTCAAGGAGATCCCCGAAGTGGACGTCAAGCTCCTGAAACTTGCCCAGATCATGAAGGGCAAGGTCGTGACAAACGACTTCAACCTCAACAAGGTAGCGGCTATAAAGGAAGTTCCCGTCCTCAATATCAACGAGCTCTCGAATGCTGTGAAGCCTCTGGCGATCGCAGGCGAGACCATGACCGTATCCCTCATCAAGCAGGGTAAGGACAGGGATCAGGCCATCGCATACCTCGATGACGGAACGATGATCGTAGTCGAAGACGGCAGAAAGTTCATCGGAAAGACCATAGACATTACGGTAACGTCTGTGCTTCAGACGGCGGCCGGAAGAATGATATTCGGCAGGGTGAAGTAAATGTATAAAGGTAAAAAAGTCACGTTTATCCTCGTGGCAGCCGGCAAAGGCAGGCGCTTCGGAGGCGACGTGCCGAAGCAGTTCCTGAAACTGGGGCGAAGCACCATTTTCGAGACTGCGCTTGAAAAGGTATCCGGGAATGGCTATACGGATGAGGTCATCGTCGTGACCTCTGAGGAGTATCTGGAATACGTAAAAGATCTGGTCAGAGGAAACGGCAAGGTCTCAAAGGTCGTACCCGGAGGAAAAGAACGGCAGGATTCAGTTTACGAGGGTATCAGGCTCTCAGACGAGGGTCTGATACTCATCCATGACGCTGCCAGACCCTTCGTCACAGACGCTGTGATAGAAGGGGTGCTTGAAGCAGCATATACTGACGGAGCCGCAGTCCCTGTGGTGAATCCAAAGGACAGCATAAGGACTGAAGAGGGAAATCTGGACAGGAGCAAGCTCTTCCTGATACAGACTCCCCAGGGCTTCAGAAGTGAAGTGATCAGGCCGGCCTATGAGAATGCCATAGCCGATGGTTTCTACGGCACGGACGACGGCGGGATCGCCGAGCGTTACGGCCACAGGGTGACCATGACCGAAGGAGACTACAGGAACATAAAGATAACCACAAGGGAGGATATGCCTGAAATGGATATCAGGATAGGAAGCGGCTTCGACGTACATAAACTGGTGGAAGGCCGCAAATGCATCCTCATGGGTATAGAGATACCTTATGAGAAGGGACTCCTGGGCCACAGCGACGCAGACGTTGCGCTCCATGCTCTCATGGATGCCATGCTGGGAGCCTGCGGAATGGGAGACATCGGAAGGCTGTTCCCTGACAATGATCCCGCGTATGAAGGGATCTCCTCCGTCAGACTTCTGGAGGAGGTAAGGGACAGGATCTACGCTGAAGGGTTTTCAGTCGGAAACCTGGACGTGACCATAATCTGTCAGAAACCGAAGGTCTCTCCGTATATCGGGGAGATGACCGAAAAACTGGCTTCGGTGCTGGATATAGAAAAAGAAAAAATAAACATCAAAGGGACTACCACCGAGCAGCTGGGCTTCACCGGAAGGGGAGAAGGAATAGCTGCACAGGCTGTATGTACTTTGCTGAGATAGGAGAAATGCACTAAATGAAACTTTCAAAAAGCTTTTTTAAAACTTTAAGAGAAGTACCGAACGAAGCTGAGATCCCCAGCCATATCCTGCTCTTAAGAGCGGGTATGATCAAAAAAACCGCAGCGGGCATCTATTCATACATGCCCATGGGCTGGAGGACTGTAAGAAAGATAGAACAGATCGTTAGGGAAGAAATGGACGCTCAGGGAGCACAGGAGATAGCTACCTCCGTGCTTCAACCCTCCGAACTCTGGGAGGAATCCGGCAGATGGGCTGCTTACGGACCTGAGATGTGGAGAGTGAACGACAGAAACGGCAGGCCTTTCTGCCTCGGCCCCACAGCTGAGGAAGTCTTCACCGACATCATAAGAAACGACATAAGCTCACACAGACAGCTGCCCTTCATGCTTTATCAGATCACTGACAAGTTCAGAGATGAAGCGCGTCCCAGATACGGCATGATGAGATCCAGAAACTTCATCATGAAGGACAACTACTCCTTCGATAAGGATCCCGAAGGCATGGACGTAAGCTATATGAAGATGTATGAGGCTTACACCAACGTATTCAAGAGATGCGGACTTACCTTCAGACCCGTTGAGGCTGATAACGGAGCTATCGGCGGAACAGGATCCCACGAGTTCACAGCTCTCTGCGAATTCGGTGAATCAGAGATCGCATACTGCGACAGCTGCGACATGGCTGCTACCGTTGAGAAGGCTGAATGCGTGGACGCTCCCGCTGACACCTGCGAGATGCTTCCCCTCGAAAAGAAGCTGACTCCGGGAACAAAGACCATCGAAGAGGTATCCGATTTCCTCGGTATCGAGCAGAGCAAGACCATCAAGGCCCTTCTTTTCATCACCTACGACGAAGAAGGAAATGAAAAGGAATACGTAGCTGCCTTCATCAGAGGCGACCGTGAACTCAACATGACCAAGCTGGTGAACGCCCTCGGCATCAGAGAGTTCGACATCGTCTTCGCAGACGAGGACAAGATGCATGAGGCTACGGGCTGCGTAGGCGGATTCACAGGGCCCATGCACCTTCACGACTGCAAGATCGTAGTGGACTCAGAGCTTCCCGGACTTAAGAACATGTGCGCAGGAGCCTGCGAGACAGATCACCACTACATAAACGTGAACTACGGAAGGGACTACAAGGGAGATATCGTCACCGACATCAAGACCCTTAAGGAAGGAGATCCCTGTCCGGTCTGCGGCAAGCCCGTAAAGCACGCAAGAGGCGTGGAAGTAGGACAGATCTTCAAGCTCGGAACCAAGTATTCCGTACCTATGGGTGCAGTATACAAGGACGAGAACCAGAAGGAGCAGCCCATCTGGATGGGATGCTACGGCATAGGAGTTTCCAGAACTTTCCAGGCTATAATCGACATGCCTCAGAACCACGATGATTTCGGTATCATCTGGCCTATGAGCGTGGCTCCTTATCACGTCATCATCACCGAAGTGAAGCCCGGAGACGAAGTTCAGGATCAGGTATCACAGAAGATCTATGACGAACTGACATCCAGGGGAGTCGAAGTCATCTGGGATGACAGAGACGAGCGCCCCGGCGTCAAGTTCAAGGATGCTGACCTTATCGGTATCCCCGTAAGGATCACGGTAGGAAAGCTTGCAGGAGAAGGCAAGGTAGAATACAAGCTGAGACGCGAAGCTGACAGACATGAGATGACCGTGGAAGAGGCCATCAGCGCTGCAGTCGAGATCGTAAATAAAGAAAGAAGAGGCTAAGGAGAAGAAACATGAAGAAATTTACCATAGAAATGGAAAACGGCGGACTGATGAAGGGTGAACTTTATCCCGAGATCGCGCCTGTCACAGTTGAAAACTTTGAGAAACTTGCTAAGGAAGGATTCTATGACGGACTTACCTTCCACAGAGTCATCCCCGGCTTCATGATCCAGGGCGGCTGCCCCAGAGGAAACGGAACAGGCGGCCCCGGATATACAATAAAGGGCGAATTCACCATGAACGGATTCAGGAACGACCTGAAGCACACCAGGGGAGTTCTCTCCATGGCAAGAGCTATGGATCCCAACTCAGCAGGATCACAGTTCTTCGTAATGGTAGCAGATGCGCCGCATCTTGACGGTCAGTACGCTTCCTTCGGAAAGGTAACAGAGGGAATGGACACCGCTGACTACATCGTAAACTCAAGAAGAGACTGGAACGACAAGCCCCTTGAACCTCAGGTCATAAAGACTGTAACTGTATTTGAAGAGGAATAAAGAAATGCTTAAAGAGATACCACAGATCAGACTGTATAACAGCTATACAAGAAAAAAAGATCTATTCACGACTCATGAACCCGGAAAGCTCGGAATGTATACCTGCGGTCCCACCGTATATCATTTTGCGCATATCGGAAATCTGAGATCCTACATCATGGAAGACGTTCTGGACAAGTTCTTCAGATACGCCGGCTATGACGTAAAGAGGGTCATGAACGTAACTGACGTAGGACATCTCACATCCGACGCCGATGAGGGCGAGGACAAGATGGTGAAGGGCGCCAAGCGTGAGCACAAGACGGTCATGGAGATCGCAAAGTACTACACGGACGCTTTCTTCTCAGACTGCGCCAAGCTGAACATCAGGACTCCTGATGTGGTTGAACCTGCGACCAATCTCATCCCGGATTATATCGAGATGATCCAGACCCTCCTCGATAAGGGCTATGCATACAAGGCAGGCGGAAACGTATACTTCGACACTTCCAAGCTTGACAGATACTACGTATTCGGCGAGCACGACGAGGAAGACCTCGCTGTAGGCGTAAGAGAGGGCGTTGAAGAGGATACAAACAAGAAAAACAAGGCTGACTTCGTTCTCTGGTTCACCCAGTCCAAGTTCGAGGACCAGGCTCTCAAGTGGAAGTCACCTTTCTTTGAAGACATGGGTTATCCCGGCTGGCATATCGAGTGCTCCTGCATCTCCAAGAAGCACCTCGGCGAGTACTGCGATATCCACTGCGGCGGAGTGGACAACATGTTCCCTCACCACACCAACGAGATCGCTCAGTCAGAAGCATATCTGGGTCACACCTGGTGCACACAGTGGCTCCACGTGGCTCACTTAAACGACGAGACAGGCAAGATGTCCAAGTCCAAGGGAGAGTTCCTCACCGTATCTCTTCTTGAGAGCAAAGGATACAACCCCCTTGCATACAGACTGTTCTGCCTTCAGTCACACTACAGAAAGAATCTCGTATTCAGCTATGACGCACTGGATAACGCAACACAGCAGTACGAGAAGCTCGTTCAGAAGATCGCTCAGCTCGACTTCGAGGACAAGTCCGAGCTGGATCAGGCTGCGATCGACAAGCTTCAGGACAAGTTCACAAAGAACCTTGCCCTTGATCTTAATACTGCGAACGCTGTATCGGTATTATACGATGTTCTCAAGGCTGACACCAACGACCGCACCAAGCTCTATCTCATCGAGGACTTTGACTACGTGCTGAGCCTCGATCTCAGAAAGGCTGCTGAGAAACTTAAAGCTGAGCAGGCTGAGAGAGAAGCGAACAGATATGCAGGCATCCCGGAAGAGATCGTTCAGATGGTGGAAGAAAGAGCAGCTGCAAAGAAGGCTAAGGACTTCGCAAAGGCAGATGAACTCAGAGACAAGGTAAAGGCCCTCGGATACACCATAAAGGATACACCTCAGGGTGCTGAGATAGTAAAAGACTGATAAGGACAGAGCGCGTGAACAGCATTGACAACAAAAAAGACTACAGGCAGGGCTTGATATCAGTTCTGGGTTCCAGCATCTGGTGGGGCATAATGCCCATCTACTGGCAGTGGCTGAAACCCATAGATTCCATAGTAATAATATTTTACAGGATCGTTCTGGTGGCTTTGGTCTGCCTGATAGCCGCTCTTATCGCACATAAAAAAGAAGAGATACTGGCGCCACTGAAGGACAAAAAACTCATGGCCAAGCTGATAATAGCCGGAGTCATAATAACCCTTAACTGGTCGCTCTATATCTATGCGGTGAACTCGGAGAACGTGATCCAGTCCTGCATAGGCTATTACATCGAGCCGCTGGTGGTCTGCCTCTTCGGCATGATCTTCTTCGGCGAGAAGGTGAACAGGCACAAGGCCATAGCCCTGATCATGGGAGCCATAGGCGTGGTAGCCGTTGTATTCTATTTCAAACAGGTACCGTCGCTTGCGCTCAGCATAGCGTTCTCGTTTGCGATATATGCGGCGATAAAGAAGGGACTCGGCATGCCGCCCATAATCTCGCTTCTCTATGAGACCATTTTCCTGGCCCCTATAGCGCTGGGCATAGTGATCTATATAGAGACACACGGGATCGGAGCCCTGGCGGTCGCCACGGGAGGAAAGTATTTCCTTCTCATGTTCTGCGGTCTGTTCACGGCTTTCCCGCTGGTGCTCTTTGCAAACGGAGCAAACAAGACCAGCATGTTCATATTGGGACTTACGGAGTACATATCTCCTACCATATCTTTGTTCCTCAGTATATTCTACTTCAAAGAGGAATTTTACCCGGTGCAGCTGATCGCCTTTGCGGTGATCTGGACCGGACTGGTATTCTTCACTATAGGGGAGTACAGGGAGTACAGAAATGCCGGAAATAACTGATCACAATATAGCGGCTCTTGCATTCATGGGAGACGCGGTATATGAGGTGTACGTCAGGAAGCACGTGCTGGAAACGGGGAAGGCACATTCGGACGTTCTCCACAGGATGGCGGTAAGATACGTTTCCGCGGAGGGACAGTCCAAAGCCGTGAAGGCCATGATGGATGCGGATCTGAGCGAGGAGGAACTGGCTCTTGTGAAGAGGGCCAGAAACCACAAGGCATCCAGTTCCAAGAAGACGAGGGCATCTCACAGGGGATCCGACATAATGACGGATAAATACGCTACGGCCTTTGAAGCGCTGTTGGGACAGCTGTACCTTAACGACGACTCTGAAAGACTTGAACAACTGATAAGAAGATCTTTTGAGATAATAGAAGAAGGTTGATATGTATGAATAAACGCATTTCGCAGGATGAGATACTGATGCTGTACGTCGAGTTCAAGACGCCTCCCAACGTAATAAGGCACTGCATGGCGGTAGCTACCGTAGCGGTGACCATAGCAGAGGCTCTGAATGAACACGGATTTGATCTTGACGCGGATCTTATCAATGCGGCGGGACTGACGCATGATATCGCCAGGGCCAGGGCCAGACACTGGGACGTCATGGCGGATAAGCTGGAAGACATGGGCTACATGGAAGAGAGCATTCTCGTCAGAAACCATATGACCGGTACGGGGTATAACGATATCAGCAAAGTCAACGAGATGGATATGATCTGGCTCGGGGACAGGCTGGTGAAGGAAGATCAGTATGTCGGTATCGATGAGAGATTCGAATACATAATCGAAAAAGCCCGCAGCATGGGGGCTGAGGATCACATAAAGGATATCCTTGAAAGCAAGGCCGATATGCAGCGCCTTCTTGACCAGATACAAGAGGTCATAGGGCAGAGCGTGGACAGCTTATTTATTGAACAGGAAGAAGAAAATGAGTAAAGCAGACGTATTATTTGTAAATATGTGCCGGAAGATACTGGACGAGGGATTCAGCACCGAAGGAGAGAAGGTAAGAGCCCGCTGGGAGGACGGAACTCCCGCGTACACGGTGAAGACCTTCGGCGTAGTGAACCGCTACGACCTTCAGGAGGAGTTCCCGGCGATCACCCTGAGACGCACCGCCATCAAGTCCGCGATGGATGAGATCCTCTGGATATGGCAGAGAAAGTCGAATAACATCCACGATCTCAAGCCTCATATCTGGGACGAGTGGGCTGATGCTGACGGTTCCATAGGAAAGGCCTACGGATACCAGATGCAGAAGAAGTACAAGTTTGCCCAGGGCGAGATGGATCAGGTGGATAACGTGCTCTGGCAGCTGAAGAACCAGCCTCAGTCAAGAAGGATACTTACGAATATATACGACTTCGCAGATCTGTCCGAGATGAATCTCGAGCCCTGCGCATACTCCATGACTTTCAACGTTACCGGCGACAGGCTGAACGCGATCCTGAACCAGAGGTCACAGGATATACTTGCCGCAAATAACTGGAACGTGGTGCAGTACGCGCTTCTCGTCATGATGTTCGCTCAGGTAAGCGGGCTGAAGCCCGGGGAACTGGTGCACGTCATTTCGGACGCTCACATATACAACAAGCACCTTCCCATAGTTGCGGAACTGATAAAGAGACCTCAGTATCCGGCACCGAAGGTCACCCTCAATCCCGATATAAAGGACTTCTATGACTTTACAACTGACGATATAACTGTTGAAAACTATCAGCACGGGGAGCAGATACTGAATATCCCCATCGCTGTCTGAGAAAGGAGGAAGGCATGAATCTCATAGTCTGCGTTGATAAGAACTGGGGGATCGGAAAGGACGGAAAGCTCCTTTGCCACCTCAGGGAAGACATGAAATTCTTCAGGGAACACACCCTGGGAAAGGTCGTGGTGATGGGAAGATCCACCCTCGAAAGCCTTCCGAAGGGAGAGCCTCTCCCTGACAGGACAAACATCGTCCTGACGCACAGGGCTGATTTCTCCAAGGACGGCGTTACGGTAGTCCATGACATGGAAGAGCTGATGGAGGTGCTGAACAATTACGATCCGGACGACGTGATGATAATCGGCGGAGCCTCGGTGTACAATGAGATGATGGATATGTGCGACAAACTCTATGTTACCAAAGTGGATCACGAGTTTTTTGCGGATACCTTCATAAGAGATATAGACGCCAACCCCAACTTCAAGGTGGTCTGGTCGTCTGAGGAATACGAAGAGAAGGGACTTAAATACAGGTTCTTTGAATACAGGAGAAAACTGGTAGAACAGTAAAATGGCAAAAGTAAAAAACAGAAGAGACAATCATAATATAAAGAGGCCCAAGTCTCACGCAGGCTACGGCGAGTCCGCAGGCACAGGCGAGATGAGGGAGAGGGCTTCCAGGAGCAGGCAGGCAGATGCGTCAAAGCCGAGAAGGACCGGTGCGTCCTCTGAGACCAGGGGAAGAAGGTCCTTTGAGGAAAGGGAGAACCGCGAGCCTGATGCAAATATCATAATCGGAAGGAATCCGGTCACCGAGGCCCTCAAGGCAGGTCGTGAAGTGGACAAGCTCCTCGTGACATCCAGAGAGGGATCCATGATAAAGATCCTGGCCCTCGCAAAGGAACAGGGAATACCCGTCATGTACGTTGAAAAGGCGGCCATAGACAGGATAGCCCAGGGGAAGGCCCATCAGGGAGTTGCTGCATATGTCAGCCCCTACGCTTATTCCACGGTGGACGATATACTTGCCAATGCAGCTGAGAAGGGAGAGGATCCCTTCATCGTCATACTGGACGGACTTGAGGATCCCCACAATCTGGGAGCCATCATGAGGACGGCGGAGTGCGCCGGCGCTCACGGAATCATCATACCCAAGAGGCATTCATGCGGACTTACGGAGACTGTCGCAAAGGCATCGGCAGGAGCTATAGAATACATGCCCGTCGCAAAGGTCACAAACGTGGCGCAGACGGTAGATGAACTTAAGGAAAGAGGTATCTGGGTAGCGGCCTGCGACATGGGCGGTTCTGACTATTACAGAACAGACATGTCGGGCAAGATCGCAGTTGTGATCGGCTCGGAAGGCTTCGGCGTGAGCAAGCTCGTAAGGGAGAAGTGTGACTTCGTGGTATCCATGCCCATGGTCGGAAAGATCACTTCGCTGAACGCATCGAACGCTGCAGCCGTAGTCATTTACGAGGTAAGGAAGCAGAGAGACATCAAGGCCCAGAGGATTTGATAAATTGGCAATAGAAAACCTTTTGATACTTACAGATGAACAACTGGTGCTCATGGCCAGAGAGGGCAGCGAGACCGCAGAAGAGATCCTTATAGAGAAGTATAAGGGTCTTGTTCGTGCGCGGGCAAAGGCGTATTTCATAGCCGGAGCAGAGGCTGAAGACGTGGTCCAGGAGGGCATGATAGGACTTGTCAAGGCAATAAGGAGCTTCGACGCTGAGCGCGAGGCGAGCTTCAAGACCTATGCGGGCACCTGTATAAGCAATCAGATAATCAAGGCTATAAGGAAGGCGGAGAGGGAGAAGAGTCAGGTCCTGAACGACGCCATCTCCCTTAATAACCATCTGGGAGAGGACGAGGAAAGCCTGACGGTAGAGGACATCCTCAAGGCCTCCATGTTCGACGAGCCGGAGGAGCAGGTCATCTACGAGGATACGCTGGAACGCCTTGGAAATCTCAGCCGCCAGATATTCAGCCCCTTTGAGGCGCAGGTGCTCAGGGCGAAGATCGCCGGAAAGACCTACCAGGAGATCGCGGAAGAGCTGAAAAAATCCCCCAAAACCATAGACAATGCACTCCAGCGCATAAGGAAAAAGATAATGAACTTCCTGGAAATGTGATCTGTGATAAATTTGTCTTGACTTTAATAAAGGATATACTATATAATAACAATGTTCGTAAGGAACGCGCTGTTGTAGCTCAGTCGGTAGAGCGCTTCCTTGGTAAGGAAGAGGTTCGGCAGTTCAAGTCTGCTCAACAGCTCCAACGAAAAACGCCGGTCATGTGACCGGCGTTTTTTTATGTCTGATCAATTGCTTTTGACCTTTCCTTCAGCTGTGACTTCCTTGAGTTCCTTGTCTGAATAGGATCCTCTGAAATCCCAGACTGCCTTGACGTCAGCGCCTGCATTCAGTTCATCTGCAGTCATCTGTACGGTGGTCTGACCGATGAAGATGCTTTCGAGCTTATTATCCTTCTTATCGACCGCTTTGGTCTTGAAGGTGTAGTCCTGCTTTCCGGACGCTGTCTTTACTTCCAGCCTGTTTCCGCTTCTGTCGCTTACCTGTATCGAGTAGGTGCTGAGATAGAAGTGGAAGGTGACGTCGTAGCTTCCTGCAGCGTTTTTAGCTGCAGCCCACTTTGTTATGAGATTAAGGCCTGTGCCTGTATCGGAGACGAATTCTCCGGTATAGTCTCCCTTGAGATCGTCGGGAACTTCTGCCACGGGCTGATCGGATGATTTCTCTTCTTTATTATCGGTATTGCTGTCTTTATTTGCCTCTTCGGGAGGTGTGCCTGAACCGGGTATCGGAGCGGTGCTTCCCTCGGGGATATTGGCTTCTTCGCTCTGTTCTTCCGATGATGAGGAGCTGCTGTCAGAAGGCTCCTGAGTATCTGTTCCGCTGTTATCCGCTTCCTGACTCTGCTCTGAAGGTGCGGCATCGTTACCGCCGCTGTCTTTTGAACCGCAGCCGGCAAATGAGAAGATCATTGCCGCAACCAGCAGCAGCGCTAAAATAGATCTGAACTTTTTCATTATTACCTCCTTGCCTCCTTACCTCTTTTATATAACATAATTATAAATAACACACACAATTTTAGCAAGGCTGAACTATTGACAGAAAAGACTTGATATAATATATTATTTTTGGTGAATTAGGGAGTAGCTTGCGCAAGTTTTTTGCGTAACATATTTCGTCAGTACGGGACAGAAGCCCCGGAGTATGTTTGAAATAGCGAGACTTTTACCGTACGCGGTGAAAGTCTTTTTTTGTAAAAATACATTTATGGAGGAGCATTTGAATAATGGAAGTATCTAATATACTTTCGCTTCTGGGAGGCGTAGCCCTGAAATGCGATCAAAGGGATCCTTCTTGGAACCGGAGTCACAGCCGTTATACAGTCGTCATCCGCTACGTCTGTCATGGTTGTAGGCTTCGTAAACTCGGGGATCATGAAGGTCAGACAGGCCATCGGAATCATACTCGGCGCCATACTCGGCACCAGTATAACGGGCTGGATCCTTTGTCTGAACAGTCTTGGAGGATCCGGGGCGAGCGTTGCGTCGGTACTTAATACCGAGGTGCTCACAGGAGCAGTAGCCGTAATAGGCATCTTTCTCTGGATGTTCTCGAAGAAGACTTCCAGAAAGAACGTAGGCGGCATCATGATGGGTTTCGCGGTACTCATGTACGGAATGAGCATGATGTCGGGTGCGATCGAGCCTCTGAGAGAAAATGAGGAGTTCATAAAGCTGCTGACCAGCTTTTCCAACCCGCTTCTGGGTGTGCTTGCCGGACTTCTGATCACGGCAGTTATCCAGAGCGCCAGCGCGGCTGTAGGTATCCTTCAGGCGCTGGCCGTAACGGGAGCCGTCACCTTCGATATGGCCTTCCCCATCATAATGGGTATAGGTATCGGTGCGTCCCTTCCGGTAATGCTCAGTGCGCTGGGCGCCGGAACAAACGGTAAGCGTACTGCTTTCGTCTACCTCATCATAGACGTTCTGGGGGCTATCATCTGCGGAACGATTTTCTATATACTGAATGCGATCATCGGCTTCGGCTTCATGTCGATGACCATGACGATGGTAACGGTGGCTCTTCTGAACACGCTTTACAGACTTGCCATCGTGATCGTCCTTTCGCCTTTCCTCGGAGTTCTTGAAAAGATCGTCTGCACGCTCTTCCCTGAAGACAGGGAAGCTCAGCTGGAAAGAGAGGATATGGACAGACTGGAAGAGAGATTCCTGACTCACCCTGCGATCGCTCTTGAACAGAGCAGGACGGTCATCAATTCCATGGCTTCCAAGGCCCTTGAAAGCGTGATCTGTGCAGCTGCCGCCAGAAGAGATCACACGACTCACAGCCTCAAGAAGGTATATGACCTTGAAAGCGTACTCGACAGATACGAGGATAAACTCGGCACCTATCTCTTCAAAATAACTTCAGCGGAACTGAGCAACGCACAGTCCGGCGAAGTAGCCAGGGATATGAGGGTGCTCTCGGATTTCGAAAGGATCTCGGATCACGCGAGAAACATCGGAGAGGCGGTAAGCGAGGTAAACGAGAAGAAGATCGTCTTTTCTGGGTCTGCTGAAGCTGAGCTCAAGGTGCTTGAACGCGCGATCTGCGACATCACCAAGATGACCATAGATGCCTTCGTGAATAATGACACAGAGGCAGCTCTCAGGATCGACCCTCTCGAGGAAGTTGTGGATGACCTCTGCGACGAGATCAAGAGCAATCACATAGCGAGGGTGAGCCGTCAGGAGTGCACCCTTGAAAACGGCTTCGTTTTCAACGATCTTCTGACCGACTACGAGAGGATCTCGGACCACTGCAGCAATATCGCTGTTGATATCCTGGAGTCCGGAGACGAGGGCAGACACCTTCATGAATACCATCAGGGCATCGATTTCAGAAAGACCGAGATATTCGAAAAATATTTCAATGAATACAAGGAAAAGTATTCTCTGGAACAGGCTTAAACGCTTAAAAAGAGTTTGCTTTTTTAACGAAGTGTGGTAAAATAATTATGCGTGCGATATTAACCGCGTGAGATGCGGGGACGCCCGTATCTGACTTCCAAAAAATAACGTTATAATAGGAGGAACCCAAAATGGCTAAGCAAAAGTTCGAAAGAACAAAACCACACATCAACATCGGAACCATCGGCCACGTTGACCATGGTAAGACAACTCTTACAGCAGCTATCACCAAGACTCTTCACGAGAGATACGGACTCGGCGAATAC